>DATAQH010000241.1:0-4057 GCA_036264815.1 Candidatus Cybelea sp. | reverse complement strand
GCGCCTGCGGTCAAAACGCTCCGCAACTTCATCAACGTGATTCCAACCCGCCTGATCACCAAGACGGCACGAAGCATCGGCGCGCGGCGGGCCGCCGAGCTCGCGCGTTTTCTCGACGACCTAAAGACCGAAACCTTCGACGGAAAGGCGTTGTAGAAGCTCGCGATGCGTAACTACACATTGCTCTTCCTGTCGCAAGCCCTTCTCGCGATCTGCGTGCTAACGGCGGCGCCGGTATCCGCGGCGCCCGCTCCCACCGCTTCGTTTGAGGCGGGAAGCGTGCACGTCGACCAGTACGGGACGGGCTCGCCGGCGCTCGTTCTCATTCCCGGGCTCACCGATTCGGGGGCCGTCTGGGAGGCAACCGTCGCGCGTTACCAGGGGGCTCACACCATTTACGTTCTGACGCTGCCGGGCTTCGGCGGGCGCGCCCCCATCGCCGCGCCGATGCTCGATACCGTTACTGGTGACATCGCGGCGTTTCTTCCTCGAGCGAACAAGCCGGTTGTAATCGGCCACAGCCTCGGCGGCTTTCTCGCGATCCGTCTGGCGGAGGAGCACGGGGACTTGCTGCGCGGCGCGGTTGCCATCGATGGGCTGCCGGTCTTCGCGGGGATGGATACGCTAACGCAGCAGCAGCGTGCGGCGATAGCCGCCGAGGGTGCAAACCGGATCAGAAATGCCAGCCCCGCGGCCTTCGACGCTTCGGAGCGGGCGCAGATCGCATACATGACCAAGCCCGCAAACGTTGCGACCGCGGTATCGTTTTCGCATGGCGCAGATCAGGGCGCAACGGCAGCCTATATGCAGGAGCTGCTCGGCGCCGATCTGCGTCCGCAACTCTCCCGCATTACGGTGCCGCTCCTAGAGATCGCTCCCTTCGATGCGTCGGTCGACGCGCAGAGTCCCTACCACCCGATGACCTCAAGCCAAGAGAAGAAAGCCTATTACGCCGGCCTGCTCGCCGGCGACCCTACGGCCACCGTCATCGCGATCGACGACTCGCGGCACTTCGTGATGCTCGATCGGCCGGCCGCGCTCTACGCGGCGATCGACGCGTTCCTCGCCAAACTCCGCTAGCGCCCCGGAACTCGCCGCACTCTGCCGAGGGCGACGACGTCGAAATCGGTGATGTGAATCGTGTCGAGCGATGCCAGGTCGCGCTGGTCCCAATGGTTTACTCCATCGAGCGCCGCAGCGTTGTAGAGCTCGTTGCCGCGTGCGGTATCGGCTAAGTAGATGCCATAGGTCTTCATCGCGCGCGCGATCGCAGCGCTCTGCGGACCGAAGCGCGAAAGATCGAAGGACGACCGAAGGCGCAGCCGCGCCCCGTACGGCAGCCGATACGCGCCGCTGCCTTTGAACGCGATGCCCTCGGCATCGCTCGCCGGCGAAACGAAGGTCCATTGCGCGACGGTTCCGGCCGGCGCCGCCCAGACGAGCGCGTGGCGTATCGCGCCGCCCGCGACCTCCTCCCAGCGCACCATTCCGCCGTACAGCGACAGGCCCGAGGCCATCGCTGAGGGTGTGCCCGGCCGCAGCGGCGCAAAGGGGACGCGCAAGCTCCAATTCGCGCCGCTGTACGCCGAAAGCACGCCGTTTGCGAAGCTCGTGTTCCACGCTTCGTAGACGCGGCAGCTCTGGGTTTGAACGACGATCGAATGGGCATCGCTGAGCGGCTCGATACGGAAGTTTTGCTGCCAAGGAGAGGGGCTGGGAAACTGATGGTACGCAACCTTCCGGGCAACGGTCAGCAAAGGAGTCCGGCCGTCGGCAAGGTTCACGAATTCCACCGGATTGGCCGCAATCCAGAAGCCGCCCGAGTTGCCGGCCGAAACCATCGAAGAAATATATTGCCGGCTGCCGCGATCGACCGGCGTGTCGAGCACCGGCTTCGTGTAGGTATTATTCGTGCCGAAAAGACCGCAAGCCGCTAACGCGGCCGCCGAGACTGCAATCACCGAATTATCGCTCCTTACCGCTGCTGTTTTGGCAGACCCGCGCCGCCCTCATTCGACCCAAGCGCCCCGCATCGTCGCGACGACCGTCCCGCCGAGCGTGTCGAAAGGCCCATCTGCGGCTCTCGCTCGTGGGAGAGAATCCTAGTACCGATGGTCCAAGCGACCGTGCGAGGATCGTCATTTTTGGAGTATCCTTAACGAGAAAAAAGCGCTCGCCAATGAAAGGTTGGCCCGCAACGCTATGGATACTCCGCTACATCTCGGCTTCGTGGAGCTTTACGACAAGTCGACTTCGCGCGTTACGGTCCTCGACCAAACGACGCTGCGCGAGGTTTGCCGCGGGCCTTTGCGACTGGGGGCCGGGTGGCGCAAAGCTGCTGCCGGCAGGCTCGTGGATGCCGTACTCCAAGAGTTTCCGACCGTCTCCAAGGTCTTCGTCGTCGAGAGCGGCGGTGTTTTGGCGACTACGGCGAGCCGGAGGGAGCCTCGCGTGCCGCTCTACGTTGCGTCCCGGTCGACGGCATTGGCGCACGCGGCCCCAAGCACGCTCGAGCGTTTCGTACTCATCGATTTCGCAGGCACGGGAACGCTTTCGCTCGTCGCGCGCGCCGACGGCGCCTGCAGCGCGCGAATCCGTCCCCACGAGTCGAGCCTCTGCGAGCTCTTGCAGGTAGAAAACCTCGCACAGCTTACGGCACCCACCGCGCCCCGAGACGCGGCCGAACGCATCGCAAGCTTGCTGAGCGTGCCGCTTCGAATCGCTCGCGACTTCGGCTACCGCGCGACGGTCGTCGCCGCCGGCGAACACGTCGACGCCGAACTCGCGCGCCGCGTCGCCGAGTGCATCGAGGCACTCGACCGCGAAGGCTGCCTTCCCGGCGCCGTTCTCACCGAAGATGCCGTTCGCCGCGGGACGATTGCCGCACTCGCGCCGGCCCGGGGTGAAAACCACGTGCGAACCAGCGTCTCGAGCGAGGCGACGTCGTTGTCGATGCACGTTATGCGCGAGATCGCTTACACCGTTACGCAGTTGACGTCGCCGATCTTTGACGCAACGACCACGGCCTTCGCGGATCTGGTCGGAAGACGCCCCCTGCTGCTCGCCGTTGACGAGTGCATCGACGCACTCTACGGAGCGCAACTGCGCGCTTATGCGGCGCGCTATCTCAACGTCTTCGGCATCATCACGCTAAAGGCGGGCGAGGCAAACAAGGATCTTCGGCAGGTCGAGCGGGTCTGCAAAGCGGCGATCGCCGCGGGGCTTCCCCGCGACGGCGTCATCGCCGCCGTCGGCGGCGGGGTCGTTCTCGATATCGCCGGGACCGCCGCCGCGCTCTATCGCCGCGGGGTCGCTTTCGTGCGCATTCCGACGACGCTGCTGGGGATGGTCGACGTCGCCGTCGGCATCAAACAAGGCGTCAATTTCAATCGGCACAAAAACATTGTTGGGACCTTTTACGCCCCGCTCGGCGTTCTCAACGATCCGGCATTCTTGCGCACCGCGCCGCCTCGCGAACTCGCCTGCGGCGTCGCCGAGATCGTCAAGATCGCCATTGCGGCGGATGCCGAGCTCTTCGAACTCCTGGAAGGGCATCTAGAGGAGCTGATGCGCTCCTCGTTTCAGTCGCCGAGCGCGATCGCGCGCGCGGTGCTCGATCGCGCCGCGGCGGCGATGATGGTCGAACTGGCGCCCAATCTCTACGAAGACAACCTCGAACGCGCCGTGGACTTCGGACATTCCTTCAGCCCGACGCTCGAGATACGCAGCAACTACCGCTTGCAGCACGGCGAGGCGGTCGCGATCGATATGCTGCTTTCGACGGCAATCGCCGTGCGCCGGAGGCTCTGCCCCGCGTCGCTGCTCGAGCGAATGGTCGCGCTCTACGACGTCGCCGGACTTTGCGCGACCGACGACTCGTGCACGGTAAAGCTGCTAACCGAAGCGCTCGACGAGGTCAAAGCGCATCGCGGTGGACGATTGAACTTTCCGATCCCCCTCGCGGTTGGAAAATGCGGCTTCCTGCAACGCGTCGGGGCCGACGAGTGCCGGGCCGCGCTAGCCGCCGTGGCGAGAGCGTCGGCCGCAAGTGCACCGG
>DATAQH010000229.1:0-35551 GCA_036264815.1 Candidatus Cybelea sp. | reverse complement strand
TGTCGTCTCCGCAAGCCTTTGCGATCTACGAAAACCCGCGAGGCGGCCGTGCGACCGGAACGTACATCATCGACGGCGTCCTCGTGCAATCGCACCAAGTGCCGGCGTACTCTCGCTACAAAGTACGCCAATACGTCGTTCCCGCGCACGGCTTCGTCCGCGTAACGATCGTCACGATGCCGGAGGCCGGCTCGAGCCTGCCGCTGCGCTTGATCTTCGCGCCCGATGACGGAAGCGTAGCGCCGGGCGGCCCCGGCTCGCCGATTTACTAGGAGCCCGCGACGCTTTCGTAGATGTGCTGCATCGCCGCAGCGCTCGACTCCCAAGAGAACCGCGCGATCGCGTTGCGCCGAACGCGCGCTGCGTCCGCATCGGCCTGCCCGCTCAACGCCGCCGTCAGCGCCGAGAGCCAGGCGTGCTCGTCATCGATGCCGGCGACGACGGCGTCGTCACCGGCGACCTCCGGAAGCGAAGCGCAATCCGAGACGACGCACGGAACTCCGGCGCAGAGCGCCTGGGCCGCGGGATAACCGAATCCTTCGTAGCGCGACGCGAGCGCGACGACCGCTGCTTGCCGGTAAAGCGTTAGCAGCTCTTCGCGGGAAACGTAGCCGCGCAGTTCCACGCGCGACGCAACGTTGAGGCGACCGGCGAGCGCGGCGCACTCCGCGGCGTACTCGGTCTGCGGCCCCACCGAGACCAAACGGGCGCCGTCCAATTGCGGCAGCAAGCGGATCAGCAGTTCGAGATTCTTTCGTCGCTCGACGGTTCCGACGGCGAGGATCGTGCGCCCGTCTCCGGCGCCTCGCGCGATTTCGCAAAACTCAGGAGAGACGCCCGGATACACGACCCGCACGCTGCGCGCGGGGATGCCGCCGAGCACTTCGAGCAAAGCCTTTCGCGAAAACGACGAGTCGACGACGATCGCAGCGGCCGCCCGATACTGTGCGAGCGAAAACTTTCCGAAATAGTACCGCGCGTAGGCGCGCGCGTGCGCTTGCACGTGCAGCCATGCGACATCGTGAACCGTGACGACGACCGGCATCGGCCGGAGCAGCGGCATCGTCCCCGACGCGCAGTGCAGCACGTCCGCTCCGCTCGAGCGCGCACGCAGGGGAAGAATGGTTTGGTCCCAGCGCACGCGCCGGTCGAAGCGCCACGGATCGAGCCGCGGCTCGCGCAACTCCACGAGATCGACGCCGCGGCGACGAAGCGCCGCCGCCAAGCCCGTCACGTACTCGCCGATCCCCGTCGCGGTGCCGACGCCTAATTGCGCGTCGAGCGCCACCCTCACCGCAGATCGCGTTCCAACGCACGAACCATCAACGAATGCGCATCGAGCGCGCGAGCCCGCGCCAAGTAGTCCCTCGCGGCGAACCGGTCGCCGTTTTCAAAGGCGATCACCCCAAGCCCGGCGACGGCATCGGCGCTGCTTGGATCGAGCGCGACGGCCTGGCGGAAGAGCTGGGCCGCGCGCGCCCGTTCGCCGAGCAGATCTGCTTGATTGGCGTCGGCGATCGCGTAGCGCTCCGAGAGCGGCGCTAGTCGCACGGCGGTTTCGAACTCGGCGAGGGCGCGGCGCAGCCAGGCCCGCTGACGCGCACTCCCGGGTACCTCTCTCCAGGCCGTTTCGTTAGCGAGGAGACCCATCTGCCAATGCGCCTGCGCGAGCGCGTCGGGATGTGTCGTGCGCTCGCTCAAACGCCGCGCCAGGAGACCCTCCAGTTCGTAGGCGGCGTGAGGATCGTCGACGGCACGCCGTTGCGCTTCCGCCGCGACGGCGTCGGCGTCGAAGGCCGCAAGCGCGTACTCGAACGCCAGCTGCCGCGAGCCCATTGCAAGCGCGATTTGGGAAAGAAGCTCGTCCCGATTCGACGAGGCAGGCAGACGCAGCGCGTAGTGCCGCGCGGCTGCGGCGTCACCTCGTTCGAGCGCGAATTGGGCCAGCGATGCCTCGACGTACGGCGCCGGGGCAATCCGATCGAGGATAGAATAAATGCGCTCGCCGAATTCCGGCGGAATACGCCGCGGAATCGTGTGCGGCGCGGCCGCGCGCGCGCTGAGTGCCTCAGAGGCGAACTGGACGAGCGCGAAGGCGACGAGCAGCGACGTCAGAGCGACAGCGACAATCGCTCGAAAGAACGAGAGCGGGCGCGACTTCGGCGATCTAAAACTTGACGGTAAAGTTGACGTCTTCGCCGGTTTGCGTATAGCCGTTGAGCGGGAGAACGCTCTGCCCGTACCGGTTCTGGTACGCGGAGACCGAGAGGGTGCTCGACGAGTAGGGAATCGTGTAGGTGAGGCGTCCGATGTAGGAGTTGTTCGCTGCGTCGAGATTCTCAAGGCCCGGCAGGACGGTGCCTCCGGAGGATCGCTGTGCGTCGTAGTTTAGATTCAGCGTCAAGCCGTGAACGACCGGAACCGCGAGGCCCGCGCGCAGAGAGACCTTATTTGAGCCGGCATAGTTCGGAGCGGCCAGCGCGGCGTCGGCGTCGGGGAGGTGCCACGCCGGTGCGGCCGGCGTTGCCGCGGTGAGCCCGGCGATATCGCTCGGGGTCGAGCCTTCGTACTGACCCGAGACGCTGAGGTTGAATCCTCTGGACTGTTTCAGATCCGGATTGAACTCCAGCGGAAGGTCTTTGGTGAGGGCGGGCGCGGCCGGCGACGACGTGCTATCGAACGCGAGGGTACCCGGGCCGGGAGAGATGTTCGGCACCCGCGCAACCGGTTGATAGGCGACCGTTAGCAGCGAACTCTGCGTCCCCGAAAGCCCTTGGCTCGGCTGCGACGTCGCCGGCGCGAAACGGATCTGGGTAGACAGCAGGCCCGCGTCCGCCGCGCGCGCGAGGTACGATGCGTCGGTTCCCAAACTATTTACGGCGAGTTGTTGCGCCAGCACGGCGACCGAAGCGCCTCCCGAGTTTTGCGGGTTGTTCGAATCGGTTCCCGGCACGCGAAGCGCCAGTTCGTGCAACGGCGATTCGCTTACGCGATCGCCGTTTTGCGCGGAAAAGGACGCCGTTGAGTCGGCAGTCTCGCCGAAGAGACGCAGCATCAGCTGCGAGGCTAAATCGGGCTGCGACGCCGGTATTGGCAGGAGGTTAGCCTGTGCGGCACGCGCCAACATTAGCGCGAGTGCTGCGCTCGTTAGGACGGCGACGATCCGACGCACGAAACCTCCGTTTCTGTCCAGTCGATTTCCCCGTGCGACGCTGCCGCCTCAGCGTGCTTTGCGTGGGGTCTCTTAGGTTGGAGATTGAGCGGCCAGTCCCCTTGCGAGAAACCGGCGGGCGATGACGATCGCCGCATAATCGTCCACCGGCCGCCCCGGCGTCTGAAGGCCGATCGGGATCAGACGTCGCCAGCCTCTCGGCGGATGTTCCACGAAATAGAGGCTCCGGGCGGCGCGGGTCGTCTCGAACTCATCCACCCAGAAAATCGGCACCCCGAAGCGCTCGACCAGGCGGCGAACGGCACGGCCGTTGGTTCCCCGGCCGATCGCAATGCGGTCGATGCCGAGCCTTCCGAGCAGCTCGGCCACGCGCTGCTCCAGCTCGGCGACCGGCTCGATGCCGGCCTCGAGGACCGCTCCTGCCGTCGAGAGTACCGCGTAGCCGGCCTTGCGGCGCCCCGGATCGATCGCCAGCACCGCCCCGCCGGGGCTCAAGGCCGGGGGGTCAGGACGATCACGATCGGGATACCGCCGACGTGCGGATAGAAATCCTGCGCGACGTACGCCGTGAGCAGAAAGGTGCCTTGGCGCGAGATTCGCTGCTGCATCTGCTGCGCGTCGGGAATTAGCTGAAGCGGCTGAATGTCGGTAAGGAACGTCGGGAGCTGCAGCCGCCGGGCCGTGATCGAGACGTAGTTCTGCAGCTGCGAAAGCGCGATGTTGATGCTCGCGCCGCTCCGGCCTGGGATCACGAGCTGCGCGATGATATCGCCCTTGCGAAAGTAGCGGATGTCCGGCGTCACGTTGATCGCGAAGTGAATCTGGTCGTTTTCGAACAGATTCTGATCCGACGTTACGGTGAGCATGACGTTGGCCTGCGAGAGCTTCGCAGCGGTCGTCAGATCGTTGGCGACGCCGCTGAGCTTCTTGTCTACGTCGGGCGGGAAGACGTACGGGCGCAGCCCCAGGCGGGGATAGGTCGCGTTGACGTACTTCACCGCAAAGAAGTAGTAGTCGCGAACCGTCGACAGGCGCTTCGCGGGTGACGCCGACTGGTCGATGATCCGGTAGAACGGGACCATCAGCGTGTCGACCGGGAAGACGAGCCGTCCGCTGTTGACCTTGGTTTCGAGATCGCGCTGGCGGGCCTGAAGCTCGCCGATCTGCGCGTTAATCTAATTTAGCTTGAAGAACGCCGTCTTTACCTGTTGCGAGGCAAATATCGCGCCGAGGGTTACGACCAGGGCGATCACCATTCCGGTCGCGATGGCGACGATCGTCGACGTGTAACGCGGGCGAATTCCAAACAGGCTCAAACGCCGGCGGCCGACCTGATGGCCGACGCGATCGCCGACGTAAGCCACGCCGCCGGCGATGGCCATCACGAAGGCGACGTTACCGATCCCGCGGACGATCTCGACAAAGCTCATACCATTGCGGCTCGTCGCAGCCGGAACAATCCGATCGCGGTAAACAGCAGGTTCGGCATCCAGGCCCACAACGCGGCAAGCGAAAGCATCGCTTCCCCCGCGAACGAGCAGACCGTCATGACGACGTAGTAAACGAAGACGATTGCCAACGAGAGCCCGAAGCCGAGGCTCGTGCTGCCGCTCGATCGGATCTGCCGCAATCCAAACGGTATGGCGATGAGAATGAAGACGAAGCTTGCAAAGGGCCGCGCCAGCTTCTCCTGGTAGGTCGTAACGTACTTGCGGCGCTCCGTTTCGGTCAGCTGGCCGGAGTGGACGACGTCGGCGATCTCCGATCGGCTCATGTTCTCGGGATCGTCGTTGCTCATGCGCTTGACCAAATCCGTTGGCTTTTCGCCGATTTGGACCTCCTGGAACGGGATGTGCGGCTCGGAGAGCGTCGTGCCGTCGGGACTGAAACGATAGACGCTGGAGTTCTGCAGCGTCCACTTATCGGCGCCGAACTCGGCCCGATCGGCAAAGATGATCTGCCGGGGCTCGTTGTGGTTGTCGTATTGAATCAACGTTACGTGAAGCAACGCGCGCGAGTTCGGTTCGTACGCGGTAGCGATCGTCATCTGTCTTCCGCCGCCGGGCAGCGGGGCCGAAACGGTCAAGTCACGGTTGAACGCGCTGATGTGATTGATCACCCCGTTTTCGATCTCCGTGAGCTGATCGTTGGCATACGGCACGACGCTCTCTTGGAGATAGTACGTGACGAACGACATCACGATACCGACGGCCAATAGCGGAGCCACGATCCGGGTGAAGGTAATTCCCGCAGCCTTCATCGCGGTAAGCTCGCTCTCGCCCGAGAGTCGCTGAACCGCGAGCAGCGTGCCGAGCAGGAGCGCCATTGGAATCACGAGCACGACATCGGCCGGCAGCGACCATAGGAAGACCGTTAGCGCGGCCCAGATCGGTGCGTGATCGTTGCTCACCAGCTTGCCGATGTTCAAGATCTCGGTCGCCGCGAAGATGAGCATAAATGCCGACAGGCCGAAGACGAACGGGCCGCCCAGCTCGGCCAGCATGTAGCGGTCGAGAATCGTAAACCGCACTAGCCGGCTCCTCCGGCGAAAGAGGCTATAACCGGAACCCTTCGCCCAGATAGAATTGGCGTGCGATCGGGGAGTCGAGCACCTCTTGCGCGGAGCCCGAGACTTCGATTCGCCCATTGTTGAGGATGTACGCGCGGTCCACGATCGCGAGCGTTTCGCGTACTTGGTGGTCGGTAATCAGGATCCCGAGACCGCGGTCGCGTAGCTGACGGATCATCGCCTGGATATCGGCGACGGCAATCGGATCGATGCCGGTGAAGGGCTCGTCGAGCAAAAGGAACGATGGCTCGATCGCGAGGGCCCGGGCGATCTCGACGCGCCGCCGCTCGCCTCCCGAAAGGCTGTCCCCGCGAGCGTCGACGAAAGCGCGCAAACCGAACTCTTCGAGGAGTGCCGGCAGCCGCCGCTCGCGTTCGTCGTGCGGGACGCCGTTCTGCTGCCAGATCAGGCGGATGTTGTCGCCGACGGAGAGCTTGCGGAAGATCGAGTTCTCTTGCGCGAGATAACCGATACCGTTTCGCGCACGCGCGTACATCGGCGCACCGGTCAGATCGATCTCGTGGTCGCCGTTGGTCAAGAGCACGCTTCCGCCATCGGGCTTGACGAGTCCGACGACCATGTAGAACGTCGTCGTCTTGCCGGCTCCGTTGGGCCCCAGCAGGCCGACGACTTCACCCGTCTCTACTGCGGCCGTGACGCCGTTGACGACGGTGCGCTCGCCGTACCGTTTGACGAGTCCGCGTACCTTGATTGAGGGGACGTGGCTCATTGCATCCGCATGTGTGTCAGCGAAATGTCGGAATCGAAACTGGACCCGGTTGCGCGAAAGCCTTTGGGGTCGGTAATCACTACGTTGCCGTCTCCGTGTAAGCTAGCGTTGTCCCGACGATAAACGAGCTCGTCGCAGTGCAGCGTCATCCCCGCCGCGGTGTGAGCCGCCACGCCGCCGGTCAGCGTAACGGTGTTCGCGGTCTGATCGACGACGGCTTGCGGAGCGCTGGCCGTGATCGTGGAGCCCTTGGGGTCCCGAAACGTAACCCGGGCATCCGAGAAGACCGAGCGCATGCTGTTCTGCGGGCCCTTGCTCTCGTACGAGCTCGCCAGCAGATCGTAGTTTATGCGGTTGTGGACTTGCTGAATAAAGTGGATCGGGCGATTGGCCGTGCCTTTCCCGGTGACCACGAAGGTAAGCGGGGTGCCCTTGGCACGCGGCGTCGCGTGCGGCCGCGGGGACGGAGCGCTTTTGGGGGGCTGCGGGTTGCACGCGGTGACCGTCGTCAGAACGAGCGCCGCGACCGCTCGAACCAGCCGCACTAGGGAACCTCGCGAGAGGCTGCCGTGGCAAGCGCAAGGGCCAACGTGGGCATCCATAATCCAAAGATTACCACGCTCACCGTGTCGATCAGGCCTTGAACTCCCACCCCGACCAGCCCGGCGGCGATGCTGCAGGAGAGCAGCGCCGCCGACGGCGTGGCGGTGGCGAGCCGCCGCTGCAGTTCTTGCGCGAATCGCCACATCGTCCACGCGACCGCGGCGACTCCCACGAGTCCGAACTCGGCGAAAAACGTGAGATAGAGGCTGTGAGCGTGGAATGCCGTCGCGTCCCCGTCGGGTGCGCGGACGAGCGCGTAGAGATGCGAGAAGTTGAACGGCCCGACGCCCAGCAGGGGGAAGCGGTTGATGATCTCGATGGCTGCCTGCCAGATCGAGAGGCGCGTGTAATCTTCGCTCGGATCGTGATGCGCGTTAAAGAGCAGCACGATCGCCAAAAGGCCGGCGCCCGCGACCGCTGCCGCAACCGCGGGGCGACGGGTACGCACCGCGACCAGGAAGGCCGCCGCGGCTGCCGCGCCCATCCATCCGGCGCGCGAAAACGTCAGCACCAGAGCGACGAGCCCGACGCCGAAGACGCTCCATGCGAGGGCTCGCATTGCCGGCAGACTCGCGACGCGCCCGACGGCAAAGGCGACCGGCAGCAGCACGATCAGATACCCCGCGAGCTCGCCGGGCAGGATGAACGTTCCGGTCGCACGCCCGTGCTGCAGCGCGTAGAGCGCCGCCGGTACGCGCAGCACGACCGTCACGATTGCAACCGCGGCCGCGATGCCTCCCGAGAGAAGATAGGCAAAGAAGAGCGCTGCAGCCGCGTAGCGATCGTCGTAGAAGCGCATGATCGAGCAGTGCCAGACGATACCGAGGCCGCCGATGAAGGTGAAGAGCAGACCCGAGCGCGGATCGAAGCCCAAGCATCCGGCGAGCAGTCCCGCAGCGAAGATCGAGAGCAACGGCAAAAACAGCGGCTGCGAGCCGGGCAGCGGATATCGTGCGAGTATGACCAGCGCGTAAACGGCAAGAACGCAGCAGCCGCCGAGCACCGCGAGCGTCGCCGGAATCGGCAGCAGCGAGACGCCTGGAAACGCCACGCCGGTCAGCGCGATGAAGCTCGGAAAAAGTGGGAGCGCCGAGTAGATCAGCGCGAGGCCGGGGGGGACGAAGCGCCGCATCAGCCGCCGCGCGCGAGCGCCAGCACGCATACCGCAATGCGCCGCGCCCCGCCCGGACTCCCCATGCGCGCGCGCCCGATCTCCGCCATCCGCCTGCGCCGATCGGGATCGTTCAAAAGCTCGACGACGCCGCGAACCGCCGTGGGAAGGTCGCCGGGAAGAACGGTGAGTGCGCCGTCGAGCAGGCCCTGCTGCCGTTGCCGATACCAGCGCGACCCCGTGTCGCGCTCGCGATCGAAAGCGACGACCGGAACGCCCGCTGCCGCCGCACCTTCGTTTGCGGTTCCCGCTTGTCCGAGAACGAGGTCCGCGCGTGCGAGCACCGCACCGAGCGGCCCGTTCCACGCCCGCACGACTGCTCGTCCCTGCGCGCACAGCACGAACGGAATCCGCGCAGCGACTCCGTCGCTTACCTCCCAGCCGGCACGCCGCGCTTCGGTCGCGAAGCGAACCGGATCGAGCCCCGGCGCGATCGAGAGAACGGCGCCGGCAGTCGGATGCGCGGCGGCGATCTCCGCAACGACCTGCAATAAGAAGGCGGCATCGCCGTACGCGCTGGGGCGGCTTCCGGGGAAGAGCGCGAGCGCGGGATCGAAACCGCGGTGCGCGCGAGCCGCGTCGTCATCGCCTGAGTTCTCGAAGAGATCGACGATCACGTTTGCAGAAGGCTCGACGCTCACTCCGTCCTCGCGCAGCGAACGTACCGTCGCGTCGTCGCGCACGAAACACGCCTGCGCGCGAGAAAGCAGGAGCCTCTCGAACCTTCCGTAGGGCGCCACGCTCACGCTTTTCGCCGTGCCCACGAAAATCGTCTTCGCGTGCGCGCGCCGCGCCATCGCCAAGCAATAGACGTCACCGACGGCAACCACGGCGTCGTACTCTCCTCGCACCGAGCGCAGAAAGCGTCGCTGTGCTCCCACGAGCGACAAAAGCCCCGCGCGTAAATCCCGCAGCAGATTGCCGACGTTTCCCATCGCTATCAAACCGCCGCTGGGCATCGCGCGGCGCGGGCCAACCTCCCGCGCCGATTCCGCCGCGCTCACGCCCACGAGCGCGAGATGGTCGCGGATCGACCCGGGCTCCATCTCGCGAATCTCCAAGGCGATGCGGTCGGCGATTGCGGCCTCGCCGTGCCCGTTCGAGACGAAGAGCACGCGCGTCACGATGCTTCCAGCAGCGGCAGCAGCGCGAAGTCGTGCAGCACGAACCGGCGCCGCCCCGGCGCGTAGACGAGCTCGCTGCGCGAAACGAACTTTCCGTACGGTCCCGCGTGAACGATCGGCACGTCGCCGGCGTATCGCGGCTGCGCGAGCGTGTCGTGGCTATGGCCGCCCAGCAGCAGATCGATCCGTGGTACGCGTTGTGCGAGTTTGACGTCGAGCGAGAGTCCCAGATGCGAGAGCACGATCAAGGGCTCGTGCGGGGCGAGCGCGGCGGCGTACGGCGCGATCGCGTCCCACGGATCCAGAAAGCGCCAGCCGAAGAGCCGCTCCCAGGGGCTGCCGACGGGATACTGCATGATCAGCAAGCCCAAAACATGCACGCTGTAGGATCCGCCCGTACCGTCGGGTACGGCGAAGCGCAGCGACTGCGCAAAGGGCAGCTCGCGCCCCTTGACGTCGCGCAGGTTCGTGCAGACCAGCGGATAGCCCATCGTCCGCGCGCGGGCGCGCAGGAGCGCAAACAGATAATGGAACTCGCGGTTGCCGATGCTCTGGGCGTCGTAGCCGGCCTCGCGGAGTTCGCCGACGACCGGCTCGGTGCGATGGTAGACGGTTTGGCTGCCGCGCAGCGAATCGCCGCAATCGAATAAAAGCCCGGGGCGCTGCGCGCGCAACGCGCGCAGACGAGGCACGAATCCCCGATGGTCGTGCAGATCGGACGTATGATAGATGCGTAGCATGCCCGCGCTGCGTCTCAACCGGCACGCGCGAGTGCGACCGCGAACTTCGCGCAGCGCTCCAGCGCATCGCTCGGACCGAGCGCTTCGCGCATCTCCGCGTAGTCTGCGTACTGGCGAGCCGAGTCGGTCATGAGCCCTTCGAGCGTCTGCGCGAGACGCTCGGGCGTTGCGTCGTCTTGGAGCAGCTCCGGAACGACTTCGCGCCCCAATACGAGATTCGGCAAAGTTATGTAGCGATGCCTGATCATGCGCTTGCCGTACCAAATGAGTGCCGGCGGAATCACGTACAGCGCGACGGCGGGAACGCCGAGCAGCGCCGTTTCGAGGACGGCCGTGCCCGAGCAAACCCAAGCGCCGTCCGCGCCGGCCAAGGTCTCGGCTACGCCGCGGGCCATCCTCACCCTGTTTAAACCTGCGCGCGCGATCGTCTCGGCGATGCGCTGCTGCGCGCGTGCGTTTGCGGCACCGATCACGCCCTCCAGGTTGGGGCGCCGCGCCGCAAGCCTGGCAAACGCCGCCAGCAGCAGCGGCAGGTGCCGCCGCAGCTCGCCCCCGCGGCTGCCCGGGAGGATCGCTACCTTTCCCCCGTCGGGCGGCGGCGGCTCCTTGCGCGGGCGCAGCGCGTAGCGTCCGGTAAGCGGATGTCCGAAGAACTCGATGCGGCATCCGAGCCCGCGATAAAAATCGTATTGATGTTTGAAGACCGTCACCGGAACGCAGGCAGCGCTGACGCGGCGCGCCTTCTCCTCGTCATCCAGCCAGGTTCCCGGTGGAAAGAGATCGAGGATCGGACCCGGATACTTCATTCGGCGCAGCTGACGGGCCAGCCGGAGATTGAAGACGCCGAAGTCTACGAGCACGACCAGAGCGGGCTTCGACGCGACGATGTGCGCGGCCGTCTGCAGCATTGCCAGAAGCAATTTCGGAATGCGCGGTAACGCCGCCGCCGGGCCCATGCTCGCCCATCCGGTATGGTCGCGCCACAACGTGACGCCGGCCGCGCGCATCGGCGCCGCACCGATTCCTTCGAACCGCGCGTCGGGATCGTATCGTCGAATCGCCTCTGCCAGCGCGATCCCGCTAGCCTCTCCGGACGGTTCCCCGGTCGAGATGAAGTATTTCAGCGAGAACTCGATCTATTTGAGGACGCCGCGCTCCGACGGCGCCTCGAGGAACGCGATGATCTCGCGCCCCGGATCCGTCATTACCTCCGCCTTCATCGCCTCGGTCGCTTGCGAAACGTTGAGCTTCGGATCGTATAGGAGCTTATAAAAGCGCTTGATCTCTTGACGATCTTCGGCCGAGAAGGCCGCGCGGCGAAGCCCGACGCTGTTGAGTCCGTACGGCTGGCACGGGTTCCCTTCGACGAGGAAGAAAGGCGGCACGTCTTTTGTCAGCTTGCTCATCCCGCCGACCATCGCGTGGCGTCCGACCCGCGTGAACTGATGAATGCCGGTCTGTCCGCCGATCGTAACGTAATCCGCGACCTGCACGTGGCCGGCGAGCTGCGCGAGATTGCTCATCGTTACGCCGTTGCCCAAAACGCAATTATGTGCGATGTGAACGTAGGCCAGCAAGAGACAATCGTCGCCGACTGCCGTCACCTGGTCTTGCCCGGTCGCACGCTGAATGCTGACGTATTCGCGCAGCGTGGTGCGGCTGCCGATTCGAGTGTAGGCGCGCTCCCCGGCGTACTTGCGATCCTGCGACGCAGCGCCGACGGTCGAAAACGGATACAGCTGACAATCGTCGCCGATCTTCGTCCAGCCGTTGACGACGACGTGCGCCTGCAAGACCGTCCGCGCTCCGATCACGACGTGCTCGCCGACGATGCAGAACGGCCCAATCTCGGCGTACTTTCCAATCTCGGCGCTCGGATGAACGATCGCGCTGGGATGCAGCATGGGAAGGCCTCGCCCTAGACGTGCAGCACGGTGGAGTCGACGCCAAACATTCGCGGGTCGGAGACGATCGAAAACATGATCTCCGCCGAACACGCGAACTGACCGTCGACGGTCGCTTCCGCATTGACCCAGCCGATGTTGCGCTTGTGGCGCAGCATCGTCACTTCCATATCCAATCGGTCGCCGGGAACGACGGGTCGCCGAAACTTCGCTTTGTCGATGCCGGCGAGATACGGCGTTTTGCGAGAGAATTCGCCGGGTTCGAGAATCATCGCGCCGCCGAGCTGCGCGAGCGCTTCGATCATGTACACGCCCGGCAACACGGGATTGCCGGGAAAGTGCCCGGCGAATATCTGTTCGTTGTACGTAATGTTCTTATAGCCGCGCACGTGGACCATGTGTTCGAACTCGAGGATGCGATCCACGAGAAGCATTGGGTACCGATGCGGTAAAATTTCGAAGATCTGACGGATATCGAGTTCAGCCAATCGTGCTCTCCTCGGCAGACAGTACGCGCAGTTGCGTACGTAGGACGTTGGTGATCGTGCAGTGCAGCCCGTGTCCGCTCTTAACCGCAACGATCTCGCACTGCGGCCACGCCCCGAGCAGCGCGAGGTCGCCGATCAGATCGAGCACCTTGTGCCGGACGGCCTCGTTGGGCCAGCGCAGCGGCTGCATCGGGCCGTCGGGTCCAAAGACCAGCGCGTTGTCCAGGCTTCCGCCGCGCGCCAAGCCTCGCTCCAAGAGCGCCTGCACTTCGTGCAAGTATCCGAAGGTACGGGCGCCCGCGATCTCGTCGCGGTATCCGCTCTCGTCGATCTCGCTGCTAAAGTATTGGGTGCCGATCGGTTCGGGGAAATCGGCGATGAATCGCACTCGCCAAGAAGGCGACGGGAGCGCGGCGATCAGCTTGTCGCCGTCGCGCACGAAGAGCGGTTCGGAGAGTTCCAACCGCCTGCGTTCTTGAGATTGCGTCTCTAAACCGCAGCCGTCGATCGCCGCAACGAAGTGCGAGGCGCTTCCGTCGCAGACCGGTATTTCGGGTCCTTCGACGAGGATTTCACAGTTTGCCACTCCCATCGCGAAAAGCGCGGAGAGGAGATGTTCGGTCGTCGAGATGCTCACGCCGTCGCGGCCGATAACGGTCGCGCGGGTCGTGTCGACCACGTATTCGACCGTGGCGGGAATCTGGACCCCGCCGGCGACGAAGTACAGGCCCGCGTCCGCCGCTGCCGGGCGCAGCTCGACGCGACACGGCGCTCCGGTGTGAAGGCCGACGCCCTCGAAGAAGAGCTTCTCGCGAAGCGTCGCTTGCATCATCGGATTCGGTACGCGGGCCTCTTCGGAGGTGCCTTAGTTTTTTCTTGAGGACGAGCGCTCCAGGGCGTCGACACGATCGAACAGCTTTGGCAGCTTGCGAATCATGACCTGTCGCCGCAGCTCGTCGCGGTGATTCTGCGCGGGCTGACCCGAGATCGTCGCGCCGTCTTCGATGTCGTGCCAGACGCCGGTATGACCCGCGATCGTTACGCCCGAGCCCACCGTGATGTGCCCTTTGAATCCGACTTGTCCCCCGACTCGGACGTAGTCTCCGATCGCGGTGGAGCCCGCCAGCCCGGTCAACGACGCGATGACACAGTGCTTTCCGATCCGGCAGTTGTGCCCGATCTGAACTAAGTTGTCGATCTTCGTTCCGGCGCCGATGACCGTCGAGCCCGTCTGAGCCCGGTCGACGCAGGTGTTGGCCCCGATCTCGACGTCCTCTTCCAGCACCACGTTGCCAACCTGCGGAATTCGTTCGGCGCGGCCATCTACGAACGTCCAACCGAAGCCGTCGCTGCCGATGACGCAGCCGGAATGCAGGACGACCCGATCGCCGACGACGCAGCCCGGCATCAGGCTCGCATTCGCCTTCATCCAAACCGACTCGCCTAGGACGCTCCCGTCTCCGATATAGGCGCCGGCGCCGACGACGCTCCCTTTTCCGATCGAGACGCCGCTGCCGACGTAGGCGTGGGCTTCGACGTAAACGTCTTGTGCGAGCGCAGCGTCCGCCGCGACGAATGCCGCCGGGTGCCGGAACGGGCCGCGCGGCCGCGGTGCGCGTAGACTCTCGAGGAGCGCTGCTAACGCCTGACGCGCGTTCTCGACCACGAGCAACGGCTTTGGAGCGGGGGTTTGTGCCAGCGACTCGTCGATCAAAACCGCCGTCGCGGCGCTGCGACACGCCGCGGCGAGATACGCTGGGGAAGTTGCAAAAGTCAGCGCACCCGGCCGGGCGTCGTCGATGCTCGCGATCGTTTCGATCGGCACGCCGCCGTCGCCGACGACGCGGCCGCCGACGCGCCGCGCAAGGTCCTCCAGCGTGCCGAGCACGGGATCGCTAGACTCCCGGTGTGGGAGTAGCCTTCTCCGTTATGTTCAGCGACTTTTCGACGTCGCTGGTGATGTCCGTGCCGCCGTAGCCGATGCCCTCGCGAGTCAACACGAGCTTCATCTGGCCGTTCGCGGCGATCTTCCCGGCGGCGTCGCGAATCTGCTGCGAGAGCTGATCGGTGATCTTTGCATATTTGCGCTCCAACGCAACCGTATCGCGCGCTCGGCGACCGGCGCTCTCTCGTCGCGAGGCGATCGACCGCTCTTCGGAGACCAGTTGGTTTTGATAGCCTTGGTACTCGGGCCAGTTGCTTACGATTCGCTGCACGTCCACCAGCCCGATCTGGCTGTGCGTCGCGCAGCCGGCGAGCATCGCTGCAAGTGCGATGACGATGAAGTATCTATTCTTTTTCACTCGTGTTGGCTTTCAACGTCGCTGATGACTTGGGATGTCATGTCGTATCCGCCGGCGGCGGCCCAAACGTTAACGAAAACGATGCTGAGCCCGCGATCCTTCGCGACGCGGGCCGCGTCGCGCTCGACCTGACCGACGATCTGCCCGTACAGTTCGGTGCGGCGCTTCTGCAGTGAGTTGAGTTCCTTGGCGGCCGCTCCGGTCGCTCCGACGTCGGCCCCGTGAATGGCCGCGAACTGGCGGTCGAGATCGGCTTTCGTGGCGTTATATTCGGCAAGCGTCTTGCCGGCGTCGGCTTGGAACTGGGTCGCGTACTGCCGCGCAATCTTGGCGATCTGCGCGCGCACGCCCGGCGAAAGGTTCGGAGAGGCCGTAGCCGGTGCCAGACTGCGCAGCTGCGATCCGAGCTCGCTGCGGTGCTCTTCGAGCTTCGCCTTGGTTTGGGCGGTGATCGTTCCGACCTGCGAGTGGATCGCGTCGGAGGTTTGGCGATCCAACTGCGCCTTGTAGGCGCGCAACGCGGCCGCATCGCTGCCGCGCAGGGTATTGACTTGCGCCTCCTCCTTCGCATTGATGGCCGCGAGCTGCTGCTGCGCCTGTTTGCGAGCCTCCGGGTCCATGGCGAGATTTGAGAGCCGCATCTTGATCGCTAAGCGCGCGCCGGCATCCTGTTGCGTGAGACGCAGCGACAGATCGGTCTCGTTCTGCTGCAGCTGTTCGGCCTTGGCGCGATACTTCTGCGCGGCTTGCGTCTCGAGCTGATTGGCGATCGAATTGGTGGCCGCATTGTCTTGCGAGATGACGTTCTGCTGATAGGCCTGAAGGTCGGCGCTCGCGCTCTGGGCAGCCTGCTGCGCCTGGACGGCCGATGCGCCGCTCATCTGCTGCGCGGCGAGTGCGCCCGCCCCCGAGACCCCCGCAGCAGCCAGCGCGGACGCCACGGCTTGCTGCTCGCGGCGCGTGTAGTCGCGCTGCTTTTGCGCCAGGATTTTGTTGGCGCGGTCCTGCGCGGCCCGCAGCTCCCGATTGAGCTCCCCCGTCTGCGCGGTGATCTGCCGCGCGGTCAGCGGTACGTGGGGGCCGGAAGACTGAAGGGTGATCGCCGCAATCGCGTCGTCGACCTGCGACAACTGGGGATAGAGCGGGTGGCGTTTGACGGCTTCGTCGAGGCGGACGTAGCCGGTACCGCGGATGGCGGCCGAGTGAACGTTGACACCGCAGCCCGACGGCAAAACCGCGGCGGCTCCGAGCGTCGTTAGCATGCCAAGCAATGCCGCGGCACTATTTCGAGAGCTCATTCTGGACATCCGTGGTGATGTCCGTGCCTCCATAAACGACATCGGCACGATCGACGACGAGCAGCAGGTTCTTTTTGCGCGCGACGTCGGCGGTTGCCGATTTTGTCGCGTCGACCAGCGGTTTGAGCAGCTGATCCTGCTTGTCGGATATCGACTTGTTATAGGCCGTGAGGACTTGCTGCTTGTCGCCGTTGCCCTTCGCCAAGTCCATCTTCGCGGCGTAGAGCTGTCGCTGCGTACTCTCGAACTGCGACATCTGCTGATTCGCCGCCTGCACCTTCGGAATTCCGTCGAGCGCGCTTTGGTCGACAAAACCGATCTCCGACGGCGGCGGGGAGGCCGCCGGCGGAGAGACCGCCTGCGGGCTTGAGAAAATCGTCTCGACGTCTTTGGTGACGTCTTGGCCGCCGTAAATCACGATTCGCTTGTCGACGACGACCGAGACGTTGTGCGCCGCGGCAACCGCCGCGATCGCCAGCTGCACTCGCTGGAAAAGCGGCCCGACGACTTCGCGCTGCTTGTCGTTGAGCTGCTGCTGAAACTGCATCGTTATCCGCTGCTTGTCGGCATCGGATCTGGCGTGGGCGATCTGCGAGTTATACTGCGCGTCCATCTGAGCCTTGAACCCGGCGAGCTGACGATTTGCGCTCAAAAAGACGGGCAGGTTGGCGACGTCGGCCTGATCGACGTACGCGACGTCGGTGAGGTCGGCCGCTATGGCACCCGGCATAAGCGAGGCCGCCAGCAGCAACGCGGCGGCGCTGAGAATAATTGATCGAGTTTTCATCTTCCTTCTCTGGAGCTTCGCCCCGGGACGCCTAGAAGCTTTGCCCGATTCCGAAGCTGGTGTGCGTACCGTAGAGACCCTTGGCAAAATCGATGCGCACCGTGCGCAGGCCCAGCTGCGGCACGTCGAAGCGGATGCCCGCGCCGGCGTCGCCTAAAAGTGCCCAGTCCGACGGGTACCCGGTGATCCGGTTGGTGTACGGATTGAGCAGCGGATAGGCTCCCCGGATTCGATAGTCGAGTTCGTCGACGAAGAACGCGAGCGTAATACGGCGGTCGAGCGCCAGCGGCTGGCGCAGTTCGATCTGACCGAGGTACGCATTGGTCGCGTAAAAGACTTGGTTATAGCCGCGCATCTGCTGGTCCGAGAACGTAAACAGCGAGCTCGGCGGAATGATACCGGTCGATACGTACCCGACGCCGTGAACGCCGATGGTGGCGTCCCGCAGAATCGGGAAGAACTTCGCCAGATCGATCGTGCTCTGCGTGAAAGAGAAATTCGAGCCGAACGTCGGCGTCGATAAGGTCGAGTTGAGGAGCGCCTTCACACCCTCGCGCGGGTTGAACGGATCGTCGAGCGTGATCGACTGCAAGCTCAATCCGGTCGTGATGAGGTTGTACGGCGAGCCCGTGTTGACGTTGGCGATCGAAGCCGCCGCGATACCGAAGGAGCCGCCGTACTGATTGGGCGTAGAACTGATCGGCGAGGGCGACGGCCCGACGAAGATGTTCGGCTGATTACCTTGGAAGTAGTACGGTGACGGCACGTTCGTGTCGTATCGGATCTTCTCTCCGGTGACCGCAAGCGATAGGATCGTGTAGTCGCTGAGGCGGCGGCCGACGTTGCCGGTGACGCCGTTGGAGCTGGACGTGCTGGTCGCAACGATGTTCCCGAGCTGCTGCGAGCTCGAGCTCGGATAGAGCGTGACCGGGATCGGCACGTTGGGATTGCTCGCGATCGAGCTTCCGCTTCCGGTGATGCTGTAGACCGGATAATAATACGTCGAATGGTTGAAGAAGATCGAGCCGCCGGCGGTGTAGCGCTGTCCCTGAGGGGTATTGCCGAGGTAGGGAACCGACAAATTGAGCTGGGCGACACCGGTCCGGGCGCCTTCTTCAAACTGAATTCCGGCGGAGTTGCCGGTGCCGTGCAGGTTCGTATCGGTCAGGCCAAGCGTTGCGTAGAGGCCCAGGCCCGTCAGGCCGCCCGAATACCCGAAGCCCACCGAGGCCGAAGCGGTACGCTGTTCGGTGACGTGCCAGACGACCGTAACGTCCTGCGGCTTCTTCGGGTCTGGTCCGGGCTTGATGTCCGGCTCGACCTTCGAGAAGAAGTTCAGCGCGTTGAGCCGCTCGTAGTCGCGCTTGATCGCATCCGTATTGAGGACCATGCCCGGGCGTTCGCGCAGCTCGCGCCGGATGACGTTGTCCTTCGTTCGGGTGTTACCGGTGATCTCGACGACCTCGATGCGTGCGACGTAGATATTGTACTTCACGTCCGCCGTCCCGGCTTTGAGATCGATCGACGACGGTACGATGCCGCCTTCGAAGTTTCCGAGCTCGAGGTGGAAGTGGTTCTCGTAGAGCTTCTGCAGCGCTTTTGCGTCGGCGTCGCGAACGGCGTCGGAATAAACGCTGCCTTCTTTGAGCGTCAGCGCCGGCAGAATCAGCTGCGGCGGGAGCAGGGGGTCGCCGCCGATCTCGATGTTCTTGACGATCAAACCTTCTTGAATCGTCAGCGTCAAGGCGCCGGTCTTCGAGTCGAGATTGATGTCTTTGACGTGCGTCGGCACTTGGCCGCCGTAGCCGATACGCTCGTAGTAGTTATTGATCTTCAGTACGTCCTGCCGGAAAGTATTCGTGTTGAAAACCTGACCGACGGAGAGGTCCATCAACGCCGACAGCGTGTCGCTGGACACTTTCTGATTTCCGGTGAAGTCGATCTTCGTAATGACCGGATTCTCGACGACCCGATACGTGATGGCCACACCGTTGGGGCGCGCGCGTACCAGCGGCGGCGCGATATCGGCGAAATACCCGAGCGCGTTGATACGCGCGAGATCGTCCTGAACGGTCTTGGGATCGTAGGGTTGGCCCGGCCGCGCCGCGATCACCGACATGATCGTCGACGTCGGAACGTGCAGGTTGCCGGTGATGTCTACGGACACAATCTTCGGAGCCGCGGGCGCGGGCGCGGCAACCGCGGGCGCGAGGCTCAGCCGAAGCATCGCGAGGAGCGGAAGAATGATGCCCAAGCGCCATCTGCTTGCGCGGATGCGTCGGGGGTCAAAGGTCATCTGAAAAAGTCGTTCTCAATCTGCTCTCGACGTGGCGGGCATGTTTAGCACGGGCACCTCGCTGCAAGCATATCGCCTGCGGCCCGGCACGCCCTGTTCCGCCCGCCTTTGCCGGGGTCCTTGCTCCGTTGCCGATGCTCCAACGCGTACTTAATCAAGGGAACGTCTGGAACGAATGGAGCGGCAGATCACCAGAAATAGTGCTGCAGGGTAAGGCTGAAGCCGCTGTTACCGAGCAACGGCTGGCCGACGAGATAGCCGGCGCTGTATCCGATCGGCGAGCCGGGGAGCTGTAAAAGTTTCGTCGGGCCTGATTGGTAGAAGAAGTTGAGGTTTGCCGTGGTCGTCGGCCCGGGCTGGAGCACCAGCCCAAACGATTGCACCTGAGGTAGACCGAAAGTTACGGCGTACACTGCGCTCACGGCTTTGCCGAGCAAGCGCGTGGCGGTCAATCCGACGTTTCCGTAATAGCCGAGCGTCAAGTTGATGCTCGAGAGCCCGAGCCCTTGCCCGATCGTGGTCTCCACCGGAGCCAGCAGTCCGGCGGTAAACTGAGCGTTGAGAATGTTAAAGGCTTCCTGGCCGACCGTAATGCTGCTGTTCTGCGATAGCGATACGTTCGGTATCGGGGAGAGCGTGCCCAGCGGCGTGATCCCGGCCGGCTGCTGCCGGGCCAGCAGTTGCTGGCGGCTAAACGAGATACCGCTTACGAAGCCGCCGAGCGGCGCGATGAGCGCGAGTATCTGATCCCGCGTGTACCCCGACGGACTCGAGTCGAGGCCGACCTTTAGGCCGGCGATCGGACCGTTGACCGTGATGGTCACGTCCGCGCTCCCATACGGATTGCGGCCCCGGTCGGGATCGGGATTCACGACCGTTGTGCTCGCGACGGCATGAAGCGTCGGAAGCACGCCGTCCGCGGCATCGAACCGAACGCTCGCCTGCTGAACGCGAAAGGCGCGATCGAAATAGGTCAGCGTGCCTCCCGTGGACTCGAACGTGCCCTCGAGGGTCGGGGCGGCGAGGGTACCCGCAAGCCGGACCGATCCGCTCGCGCCGATGTCGAGCCCGGCGCCGTAGCCGTTCCCCCGAACCCTCACGTTCTTGCCGGCCGTCGCTCGCACGTCGAAGGCAAGCGGCAAAGCGAGCGTTTGCCCGGCACCCGTCTGCGTGGCAGCTTTAAGAAATGAGGCGAAGGGCAACGCCGCATTGCTGAGCGTCACGCTTCCCGAAAGGAGGGCGAGACCAGACGGCTGCTTCGCCACCGTCAGCGCCGCGTCGAGCGTTCCACTGCCGTAAGCGGGAAGGTCGAGCTGCGCTCCGCGTGCGACCCCGGTCAGCGCAATCGATAATCCGGCGGCCGAGAGTCCCGAAGGGAACGATACCTTGCCGGACCCCGAGAGTACTCCGCTGCCGGCGCGCGCCGACGCCCTGACGAGCGAGGCGGCCGCGTGATCGAAGACGATATCCGCTACCATCTGCGTAATCGGGATGCGCTCTAGGTCGCTGACGTACGACCCATTCGCCAGCGAGACGCGGCCGACGAGCGCCGGACTACGCAACGTCCCCGAGACGCCGAGGTGCCCGTCGAGCGATCCGGTCATCTTCGTATTGCCGCCGAGCGTATCGGAAAAGATTCCAGGATCGAGGCCGACGACGTCTACGTCGAAGCTCAACGGTTGATCCAGCGTGATACCGAGCGGCGCAAGCCGCAGCGGCACGGCACCGGTTAGGCTCGCCTCGCCCTTCTTGAAGGTCACCCCCGCATTCGAGAGCACGAGCGCGTTGCGGCGCAAGCGCAGCTCCCCAAAGAGCGTGGAAATCGGAATGCCGTACGCTTTCACGGCGGTTCCATCGAAGCCGGCAACGAAGGTCGGCACGCGATACGTTCCGCCGATGGTCAGCGTCGATTCGAACGCGCCGCTAACCGGAATACGCACTCGCGCAGCGTCGTAGACGAGCTCGGCGAGCCGGTTCGTCGCCGCGTAGACCCGCAGATCGAGCGGCTGCGACGCGTCGAAGCCGAGCGTACCGGAGGCGGTAGCGGAGAGCCCCGGCGTCAGCAGCTGGGCTTGGTCGACGACCACGCGCCTGCCCGCGGCGTGCAGCGCCACCGTCGCGGTATCGAGCGTTAGCGGTCCGAGCGTACCGCCTGAGATGCCGGCGTGGCCGCGCCCCCCGATCTCTGGAAACCGGCCGCGAACCGTCGCCTCTCCGGCGGCCCGTCCCGTAATGGGCACCGCCTGCATTCCGAGCGCCGGCAGCCAGAGTGACAGATCGAGATTGCTGACGCCCGCGGCGAGATCGTAGCGCGAGCGCTCGAGCGTATCGAGCCACTGCGGACCCGGCACCAAGTCGATCGTGCCGTGGGCGTGCAGCACGCCTTCACGGCCGCCGACGGCCAACGTTCCGCTTACCGTGTTGCGCGCGCTCGACCACACGGCGCGCGTATCGCCGATTGGCAGATTTCGATAGCGCAGACTGCGGATATCGATGTTGCCGCTTGTCGTTATGCGCGCTTGGCTCGAGGCAGCCGCGATACGCACGCTGCCGTCACCGTCGAGCGTATCGCCGGTATCGAAAAAATTATTGAAATCGGAGAGATCGGCGTAGGGTGCGTCCACCTGCATCGCCAGGACGTGCGGGCGCGAGACGGCATCGAAGCGCGCCTTCGTCGTGCCGACGACCACCGACCCTCCTCGCATGCTCACTCCAGTTCGATCCGCGTTGAGTGCGGCGCTCGCGTCGACGAACGGCAGGCCGTTGACCTCGCCCGCCGGTACGCCGATCGCGCCGCTTACCGTCGGCGAAGCGCTTCGCCCGCCGATATGCACGCGCGCGTTGAACGAGCCGTCGGTCATGTAGTTTGGAAGGCCGAACGCGTGCAGCGTGCGCGAGATCTGCGAAGCCGCCACCTCGGCGTTAAGCGAGTAGCTCGGCGACCCCGAGGTCAGCGAACCGATACTTCCGTCTACCCGCGCGTACGTTCCGCCGAGCGCTCCGAGCATCCGCCGCAGTCCTACGGAGTCGCCGTGAAGGTCGATCTCGGAGTCACCCGCCAGCGAAAACTGCGCGACGCGCGAGCCGTTGACCGCCACGCCCCCGAGAAAGCTCGGGACCGGCGAACCCGCGCGCAAATTTCCGCTCGCCGAGATCGTACCGCCTTCGAGCGGCAGGCCGATGCCGCGCAGCTGAGAGGCGGCGAGCCGATTGGCGACCAAAGAAAGCGAACCAACTTTGGCGCCCGGGCCTAGCGCAAAAGTGCCCGCTGCTACGACGTCGCCGCCGGCGGCATGCGCGTGCGCCGAATAGATTCGCAGCCGGTTTCCCTCGACCGCCAGCGTCACGCTGGCACGATCGATCGGAATGCTTCGCAGGGTTGCACCAGGCATTGCAAGATCCGAACCGACGACGACGATCCGCGCGCCCTCGACGGCGATCGCAACCTTGCCGCTAACCGGTCCGCGGCCCTCGATCGCGCTGCCGAGAAGTGGAGCGAGGCCTTCAAAGGTGCCGCGATACTTCCCGCTCGCGACGAATCGCTGCGTCGAAAAAGCGCCGCTGCCCGCAAATGTTCCCCAGGGTCCATCGGCCTCCAGACGGTTGATCGGCGCGTTCGCGAGGGTGCCGGCCAACGAAGCACGCAGCCGCGTGAAGTGCACTCCGGCGATACTCGCGTTCGATCCGTGCACGACTCCGGCTAAGACGATGTCGTTGCCGGCGCCCCCGCCCGCAACCGATATGCCGAAGGGTCCCCCGTCGATCTTCGGCACCTGCGGCAGCGTCAAGTTCGGAAACGCGTTGTAGCGCGGTGCGCGCATCGCCAAACGGTCGGCGATCATCCAAAACGCACTCGTGCCCCTCGGACGATCGAGCAGGTATCCCCCGTCGAGGTTGCCGCGTGGCGTGTGCAGCCAGAACGGGTCGACGAGCGCGGTTCCGTTGCCGTTCATCTGGACGAGCGCGGCCACGCGATCGACTCCACGCGCGGATGCGGCGCTGCCGAGCAGGTGAAAGCGTAGGTCGTTGCCGGTGGCGACCGCATCGATGAGGATCGGCTCGTCGCCAAGCATCTCGTCGAGATACGGCAGCCGGCTTGCCGGCCCGGCGACATGGAGGCCGAACTCTGACTTCAAATGCGCGCCGGTCTGCAGCCTCCCGCGAATCGCCACCGAAACCCCTCCGTAGCGCGCGAGCAGCGGCGCAAGCGCGACGACGCTGGAGTGATACACGACGCCGGCCGCTAGGTCATCGAACGGAAGCGCGCGATAGCTGGCGCGAGGCGCGGTCGCCTTGGCAACGATCAGCGGATCGTTGATCGGACCGCGCACGGAAACGCCGAGCGTCACCTTACCCGCGATCGGCTGGTCGCGCGTGAAGGAAAAGGCCTCGCGCAAATTGTTGAGGCTGCCGCTTCCCCAAACGGCCAGACGAAGTTGCGCCGCACCGGTGAGCGCGCCGCTAAGATCGAAGATTCCCCCGCGAATCTGCAGCGGGATCTTCGCCAGCGTCGCGCGCGCGCCCGTTACGAAGAACGCGTTGTCGACGACGTTGAGCCGGGCATTGATATCCTCGATAGGAATTGCCAGTGCGCGAAAGGCGAGACGCGCGTCGTGGACGTCGAGCTTCAAAGTCACGTGATACGAAGGCGGCACACCCGTCTCGAGGCCGAGTGCATAAACGACTGCATCGAAGTTGCTCGCGCCGCCGCGCAGGATCACGACGTCGGGGCTCTGCGCGAAATAGTTCGAGAGGGCGCGCAGCGGAAAACGAGCCGCCTTGGCGTGATGCGTGGCGAAGCCGGCCGGCTCGTCGATTCGCCCGCGCACGGTAAACGGCTCCCGCCGCCGGCGCTCTTCGAACGCGCCTGCGACGCGATAGCTCGTAACCGCTGCCGAATCGATGCCGGCGTCGCCGTTGATGCCGTTGATGCGTATCGTGCGCGCGCTTGCATCGAAAGCGGTCGGCTCCCGAAGGACGATCTGCGCGTCGGCGACGCGGGCGTGGAAGCGCAGCGGTACGCCGTTGACGGGCTGCGGCCCGGGCGGCGCCGGGCCCGTGCCCGGCAACGCGATATCGAAGCTTCCGTCGCGAAATCGAGTAAGCGTTAGCTTGACGCCTACGGCTTCGACGTCGACGAGCCCGAAGCGATGCCGGCTGCCCGGAAAGAGATCGCGCAGGGAGTAACGCAGCGTAATGCGCTTCGCGCGCAGCAGCGGCTGCGACGCGCGCGCTACGGAGAGCCCGGCAATCACGGCTTCGTCCCGGTCGACGTGCAGCCCGCCGATGCGCAGCTGATATCCGGCAATCCCCGCGCCGGCCACGAGGGCGCCGCGAAGCAGCTCGTGGCGCTTTGCGACCGCGAGCCCGATAACTATCGCCGCGGCCACCAGGCCGATTGCAAAGCGTTTTCGCACGTGGAGTCCTGGTGCAGTTATACCTCCTGCGCGCGGGTTCGCCCCGCTACGTTAAGCCAGTTCTAAACTGCCAAGGTTCCGATTGCGCCCGGGAGGCTGCGCCGAAGGTTACAGATCGAGATTCTTTACGCTCTTGGCGTACTCGAAGATATACTGCTTGCGGGGCTCGACTTTGTCGCCCATCAAGTCCGTGAAGATTTGCTCGGCCTCGACGACGTCCTCAACCGTGATCTGTTTGAGCCGGCGGTGCCCAACTTCCATCGTCGTCTCGGCAAGCTGCTCGGCATCCATTTCGCCCAGACCCTTGTACTGCTGAATCGCGTAGTCTTTGCCATCCTCGCCGACGATCGACTTGAGCTCTCCTTCGTTGAAGGCCCACCACTGCTTTTTTCCCTTTCGGATGCCGTAGAGCGGCGGCTGAGCGATGAAGACGTGGCCTTCCACGACCAGCGGCTTCATCTGGCGGTAGAAGAACGTCAGCAGCAGCGTGCGGATGTGAGATCCGTCGACGTCGGCGTCGGTCATGATGATGATCTTATGGTAGCGCAGCTTCTGCACGTTGAACTCGTCTCCGAAACCGGTGCCGAGCGCCGTGATCATCGTGCGAATCTCTTCGTTGGCGAGAACCTTATCGAGACGCGCTTTCTCGACGTTGAGAATTTTGCCGCGCAGGGGCAGGATCGCTTGATTGTTGGGGTCGCGGCCGCCCTTCGCGGTCCCCCCCGCCGAGTCGCCTTCTACGAGAAAAAGCTCGCTCTCGGCGGCGTTGGCGTTCTTGCAGTCGACGAGTTTACCCGGCAGGCCCGAACCTTCCAGCGCGTTCTTGCGCCGCGAGAGGTCGCGCGCTTTCTTCGCTGCGTCGCGGGCGCGCTGCGCCTGCATGCACTTTTCCACGATCGCGCGCGCGTACTTCGGATTCTCTTCGAGAAAGAAGTCGAGGCGTTCGGAGACGAGGCCCGCCACGATGCTGCGTACTCGCGCGTTGCCGAGCTTCGTCTTCGTCTGACCTTCGAACTGTGGATCTTGCAGCTTCACGGAGACCACGGCCGTCAAGCCTTCCATGATGTCGTCGGTAGAAAGCGAGCTGTCGGCCTCCTTGAGGAGCCCGCGCTTGCGCGCGTAGGAGTTGACCGCATTGGTAACGGCCTGGCGGAAGCCTTGCAGGTGCATTCCGCCCTCGATCGTCCCGATATTGTTCGCGTAGGAATAGATTTGATCGGCGTACGAGTCGGTGTACTGCATCGCCACTTCGACGTCGACGCCGTCGCGCTCGGCGTGCGTCGAAATGATCGGCGCCAGCGTATCTTTCTTTTCGTTAAGCCACTCGACGAACGAAACGATCCCGCCGTCGAATGTGTAGCTGCGCTCGCGCGGCGTCTCCCCGCGCTCGTCGCGCAGCGTAATCGCCAGACCGCGGTTCAAGAACGCCAGTTCGCGCAGCCGCTTTTGCAAGATGTCCCAATGGAACTCGGTGACCTCGAAGACTTCGGGGTCCGGCTTGAACCACTGGAGCGTACCGGTTCCCTCGGCTTTTCCGACCTTCTTGAGCTTTTGAACGGTGATGCCGCGCGCGAACTTCATCTCCCAAAGGAAGCCGTCGCGCTTTACCTGCGTCACCATCCACTCCGAGAGCCCGTTGACGACGGAGATGCCGACGCCGTGCAATCCGCCCGAGACTTTATAACCGCCCTTACCGAACTTGCCGCCGGCGTGGAGCATCGTCATGACGACCTCGAGCGCCGGCTTCTTCTCTTCGGCGTGGATGTCGGTCGGAATGCCGCGCCCGTCGTCATCGACCGAGCACGAGCCGTCCGCATACAGGACGACGTGCACGTTGTGAGCGTACCCGGCGAGTGCTTCGTCGACGGCGTTGTCGACGGCTTCGTAGACGAGTTGGTGCAAGCCGCGTTCGGCCGTATTACCGACGTACATGCCAGGGCGCTTGCGTACGGCCTCCAGCCCACGTAAAACCTCGATCTGCTCGCCTGTATAATTCGTCGACATTCAACCTTTATTCGTCAGCGTAAAGTAAATCGTGCAGTTCGTCGCCCAAGACGTTGCGCACGGTTGCCGGAGCAATCTCTTCCGGCGGAATTTTGCTTCGCAGTACGACGTACGAGCTCGCAACCTGCCGCTCGCGGCCATCGCGCGATAGGCGCCCGGCGAGCCTCGTTTGTTCGAGCATTCCCCACCAGCGTTTGAGCAGCTGGCTCCGAAGGCTCTCGTACTCCGACTTACATAACCCGTCGACGAGCTCGGCCGTTCCAGCAAAACCTAGCCAGGGGGCTTCGAAGAGCAGCCTCGCCGTTGCCAGCGCACGCTGTTGGAGACGGGCCGCGCTGCACGTGACGCAATACTGCGCTCGCGAAGGCGTCACAAGGTCGCCGCAGGCCTCGCATTCCTTCCACCCAGCTGCCCGCTTGGCCCGCCTCGCGGCGTCGACGTTGCGCGCGAAGCGCTCGAGAGCCTGGCCCGCGCTCTCGGCCGGCGGCGGCGTACCGCGCTGGGGGTTGGCCCGGCTGTTCCTTGGGATTGGCGCGGCGGCGCGTTTGGGTAGCGCTCCCACGCGGAATCGCAGCCGCTCGATTCCGGCGCTCGGCAGCCTGGCGGCAACGGCCTCGCGGACGCGTTCGGCGAGGAAGCTCAGCTGATGGCTCCACGCCGCCGAACGCGTGACGACGATCAACGTACCGTCCACGACGCGCGACGGGCTGGAGTTTTTGGCGACCTCCGCGCCAACGATCTCGCCCCAGCCTGCCTGCAGCAGGCTCAATGGATCCGAGACGAATCGTTCGCCGGCCGGCGTCCACCGCGAGATCGCCTGGGAGAGTTTCAGCACGCCGCGTACGCCTCGATGCGAGCCTCGTGCACCCGCGCGACGCACGCACCGGCGTGCAGGCCGGCCGGCAAGTGGGTCGCCGTCACGAAGGCCTGGTCGTACTCACCGATCTCCGCGAGCAGCGCCGCCGCGCGATCTTCGTCCAGCTCGGAGAGCACGTCGTCGAGCAACAAGAGCGGTGCCTCGTCCGAGCGTTCGCGCATCACCGAATACTCCGCAATCTTGAGGGCGAGCACCGCGGTACGCTGCTGGCCCTGCGAACCATAGGCGGCCAGCGACGCGCCGTCGAGCGAAAGCCCCATATCGTCGCGGTGCGGGCCGGTCAACGACGTCTTACGCGTGCGCTCGGACTCACGCGTCTCTTCGAGACGCAGTTCGAACGCCGCCGCAATCGCTTCGCGCGAGGACCGCTCGAAGGCGACGTTGGGCTCGTAGGTTACGTCGAGACGTTCGCTACCGGCAAAACGTGCGTGCGCCCGGGCCGCCGTGCGGGCGAGTGCGGCGATCAGGCCTTCTCGGGCCAGCATAATCTCCGTTCCCGCATCGATCAGCGTGCGCTCGTAGACCGCGAGCAGTGCGGCATCGGGCGCGACCGTGCCGCGCAGGAGCGCATTTTTCTGCTGCACTGCGTTGCGGTACCGCGCCAACTCGTGGTAGTAACGCGCCTCGCTTTGCGAAAGCGCGACGTTGAGGAACGCCCGGCGTACGCCCGGCGTTCCCGCTGCCAGCTGCAGGTCTGCCGGCACGAACGTAACGACGCGAATTCGCCCCAAATAACCCGCATACCGAACGCCGCTGCCGTTGACCGTGTAGCTCTTTCTCGTACCTCGCGCGCTTCTCACGATCGTGCAGACGAGGTCGACCCGTCCCGCGCGCAGCAGAGCCTCTCCGCGTACGACCGCCGTTTCACTGCCGCTCCGCACGGCGTCGCCTTCGTGCGAGGTGCGAAACGACTTGCCCGTGCCGAGCATGGCGATGCCTTCGAGCAGGTTGCTCTTCCCCTGCGCGTTGGCTCCGACATAAACGTTCAATCCGCCGGCGGGTTCGAGATCGAGTTGCGCGTAGTTGCGAAAGTTTGATAGCGTCAAGTGCTGCAGGAGCACATCATTGCCGCAGCGGCATCAGCACGTAGAGCTGCTGCCCGCTCTCGAGCGGTTCGAGCGGCCGGATCGCGGCCGGAGAGAGCGGGCCAAGAAACTCCATCACGACCTTCTCGCTCTTGATGTGGTTGAGAATCTCGACCAGATAACGCGCGTTGAACGCGATTGCGAGATCCTCGCCGGTCTGCTCGACCTCCACCTCTTCGTACGCGTTGCCCGAGACGTCGGAGCTGGCGGTCACGATCAGCGTTTGATTGGCGATCGAAAGTTTCACCATGCTGGCTCGATCGCCGGCGACCAGCTCCGCCCGGCGCAGGCTTCCGATGAGCGCCGCGGTACCCGCGGTTACCGTGCGGTCGAACTTCGCCGGGATGACCTGCTGGTAGTTCGGGTACTGGCCGTCGACCAGCCGAACCGTGATCGAGACGTCACCGCTGCTCATCTGCAGTTGGTTGCTCTGGGCGCCGAGCGCGTTAACCGCGACCTCCTCACCGCCGCCGAGATTGCGCGCAACTTCCGCGAGCGCTCGAGAGGGAACGATGAACTTTTCGGGACCGCTCATCCCCTCGTCGAGGGTCGTCGCGAACTTCGCGAGGCGGTAGCCGTCGGTCGCGACCATCGTAAGGGCACTTCCCTCCACCTCGAGAAGGGTGCCCATCAGCACCGCGCCGCGAGCCTCTTCACCCGAGGCGGCAAAGATCGTCGCGTCGATCCCGTCGCGCAGGCGTTTGCCGGCGATCGTGAAGTGTGAACCGCGGGCAGCGGCCGGCAGCGGCGGATACTCTTCGGGCGGCAACGCGTGGAAATCGTAGTTGCTCCGATCGCACTTCACGCTCGCTCGAGTGGGCGTTCCCGTCACCTCCAGCGTTCCTGCGGCCAGGTTGCCGAGGTAGCTCGCAAAGAGCTTCGCCGGGATGGTGACCGCGCCGCCTTCGCTGACCTGCGCCGGGAAGGCGTGCTCGAGGGTCAGTTCGAGATCCGTCGCCCGCACCGCGATCTTGTCGCCATCGGCTTGCAGTAAGACGTTCGACAGAATGGGGACCGTCGTGTGCGCATTGACGACTTTGCTGGCGGCTCCGACGGCTGCCGCGATGTCTTTGGAAGTACAGGCGAATCTCATTGCTTCCACCGTTGGTCGTGGGCCGAGGTTTTCCTAGTAAAGTATAACAGGAAGCCGCAGCAGTAGTAGAGCGGTGCATTCTGAGGACAACTCGGTATTTGTTCGATGGGGCTTGGCTTTTTCGCGTGGGATAAAGGTGTGGACGGATCGGGCCGGCTATCCACTTTTCCACCGCGTGCCGGCTCGGAGCCGCTTATCCCCTCCGCACGGCCGCCCTGTGTGGAAGGTTGTGGCCGAGCTCAAGGGTTCTGGCACATCGCGATGAGCTGCCGGATTTTATTTCGGTAGGCTTCATCTCGCTGCATTTGGTCTTTGATCTTGTCGCGAGCGTACATAACCGTGGTGTGATCCTTCTTACCGAACTCGCGGGCGATCTGCGGCAGAGAGTAGTTGGTCAGCTCGGTGGCGATGTACATCGCGATCTGGCGCGGCGCGGCAAGCCGCTGGTCCCGCCGGCCGTTGTCCATCTCTTTGACCGTCAGTCCGTGCGCGCTCGCCACCGTCTCTTTGATCTTGCCGATCGTGATACGGTGCAACGGGGCCGCAGCGACGGCGCTCTTGAGGACGTCGGCGGCGAGATCGGTCGTGATCGGCGCTTTGGTTAGCGAGGCGTAGGCGATAACGCGAATCAGGGCGCCCTCGAGTTCGCGAATATTCGAAGGGATCACTTTGGCAATAAACGAGGTGACCTCGTCGGGTACCGGGATGTTCTCGCTGCCGGCCTTCTTGCGCAGAATCGCCTCGCGAGTCTCGAGATCGGGGGCCTGAATGTCGGTCAGCAATCCCCATTCGAATCGCGAGCGCAGCCGCGCTTCGAGGGTTTGGATCTCTTTCGGCGGCCGGTCCGAGGAGATGATCAACTGACGGCCGGACTCGTGCAGAGCATTAAACGTGTGAAAGAACTCTTCTTGGGTCGTTTCTTTGCCGGCGAGAAATTGAATGTCGTCGATCAGCAGCACGTCGACCTGACGGTAACGGTTGCGAAACTCCGGGGTGCGGTTGTTCTGCAGCGCGATGATGAATTCGTTGGTGAACTTCTCGCACGTGAGGTAGACGACGTTGGCCGCCAGATTGTCTTGAATGACGCGGTGGCCGATGGCGTGCATCAAATGCGTCTTGCCCAGGCCGACACCGCCGTACAGGAAGAGCGGGTTATAGGCGTGCGCCGGCGCGCCGGCAACGGCTTGTGCTGCGGCGTGCGCGAAGCGGTTGGAATTGCCGACGACGAACTCTTCGAAAGTATAACGTGCATTAAGGTTGGCGGTGCGGAACTCTTCAAGAGGACCAGTTCCCGCTACAGGCGCCGGGCGAGCCGCTTCCACCGGATCTGCGACCGAAAGCCGCAACTCGACGCTCGTCCCGAAGAGTTCGCTCAAGACGCCGATCATCTGGGGACGAAGCTTGCTTCCAACCCAGTCCTGAGCGAACTTGCTGTGCACCGCGAGGTGCAGTTCGTTACCGTGGAATGAAATGAACCGGATAGGTTTGATCCACATCTCGAAAACAGGTTTCGAGAAGGTCCGTTCCAACGTGTCGAGCGCGGCCTGCCAAAGCTCGTTGGAGATGTCCGAGTTGATCGCAAGCGCCATCCTCTGCGTCCTCTTTCGTCGTACTGCACCACCCCCGTGAGGGCGCATTGCCTTGGCTTAATGAAGCCGCCTTCCTGCGGAAAATATGCACGACCTTATCCACTTATACACAGGCCGCCAGCAACGCTATTTCGAGGTTTTTTCCGAATTATGTACCGCCCGTTTCCGGGTCCGCGGGCTGCCGGAATTATCCGGCGGCATAAGGCTTCCGGCCTAATGCTTTCGGCTCGAAACGGCGCATTCTCCACAACCTTGTCCACAGGTGTGGAAAGCGGAGCCGCCATCCCCCCGGGAGGAGGCTCCGAAGGGCGGGAATGCACGCGCTTGGTTGAATTCCTTCGGAGCGACGGTTAAGCCCGTTTAAAGCGGTGGGAGCAGGCGTTCCGGCCCGAAACCCGGCAGACCCCACGCCAGTATTAAGGGCAGGCTCGAAGGGAGCCCCGTATGACCCTGCCCGTTGCGACCGTAACGGCCACCGCGATGATATGCGGCACCGTCCTCGCCGTCGTCGTTACCGCCATCGTCTGGACGGCAAAGAACCGCACCTAGGCGAGACCCGGGCGAAGGTCATTGCCTTTTGGGCGGCCTCTGCTACAATAGCCCGGCTATGTTCGATTTCGATCTGCAGCTGTTCGCGTCCAAGAAGGGCGCCGGCTCGACCCGCAACGGGCGGGATTCCAACGCTCAGCGCCTGGGGGTCAAGCGCTTCGGTGGCGAGCGCGTTATCGCGGGCAACATCCTTGTTCGCCAGCGCGGCACCCGCTTCTACCCCGGCACCAACGTCGGGATGGGACGCGACCACACGCTTTTTGCGCTCGTCGAGGGGGTCGTGCATTTCAGCGTGAGCCGCGATCGCCAGCAGATTTCGGTAGTCCCTGCCGCCTAAGGCGCTGCGGGCCATCTGCGACTGGGGCCGTTAGGCCCCTTTTCGTTATCCGGCGAAGTAACAAGCGTGCAGTTTATCGACGAAGCCGAGATCGACGTCGCCGCCGGCGACGGCGGTGACGGCATCGTCGCCTGGCGCCGCGAGAAGTACGTGCCGAAGGGTGGGCCGGCCGGCGGTGACGGGGGCCACGGCGGAAGCATCTACCTCGAAGCGAGCGCAGAACTGTCGACGCTCGTCGAGTTCCGCTTTCGTCGCAGCTTTTCGGCTGAATCCGGCAAAGCGGGCGGCACCTCGAAGAAATCTGGAAAAAGCGGCGCGGATTTGACGATCGCCGTCCCCATTGGGACGCTCGTCTTTGGGCGCGCCGGGGACTCACCCGAATCCGTCGTCGCCGATCTTGCACAGGCCGGTGCCCGGCTTTTAGTCGCGAAGGGCGGCCGCGGCGGCCTGGGCAATCAGCATTTTGCGACGAGCGTTCGGCAGGCGCCGCGTTTTGCCGAGCGCGGAGAACCCGGCGAGCGCGCACACCTGCGTTTGGAACTCAAGCTCCTCGCCGACTGCGGGATCATCGGTGTCCCCAACGCGGGGAAATCCACCCTGCTCTCGGTCGTGTCGTCGGCTCGACCGAAGATCGCCGACTATCCCTTCACCACGCTCGAACCCCAGCTCGGCGTCGTGCGCGTCTCCGACGAGGAGTCGTATGTGATGGTCGACGTGCCGGGGCTGATCGAGGGCGCGCACGAAGGCGCCGGCCTGGGCGATCTCTTCCTGCGGCACGTCGAGCGAACGCGTGTCTTACTCCACTTGCTCGACGGATCGAAGCCGCTCGACGAAATTCTCGCCGATAAGGAAACGATCGAACGCGAACTGGGCGCGTGGAATCCGCGACTGCTGGAGAAGCCGGCGCTGCTCGTGCTCAACAAGCTCGACCTGCCCAACGCGCGCGAGTGCTTTCCGGAGCTGCAGGCGCGTTTTCCGGGCGTTCGCGGTATCAGCGCAGCGACGCACGACGGCGTGCGCGAGGTGGTGCTCGAGGTTTGGCGCACGATCGAATCGGCGCCGCTGCCCGAGGTCGTCGCGCCGCAAGCCGTGCGAATCGAACTGCGATCCCCCGAAGCGTTCGCGATCGAGCGTCAGGACGATGGGACGTTCGTCGTTAGCGGCGAGCGCGTCGAACGATTGGCGGCGATGACGAACTTCGAATCCGACGAGGGGCTCGCGCGGTTCGAGCGCGCGCTCGGGAAGATGGGCGTGGAGAAGCGGCTGGTCGAGCTCGGCGCGCGGGAAGGGGATACCGTGCGCATCGGACCGTACGAGTTCACCTATTCATGAGAGTCGGAATTTTCGGCGGAACGTTCGACCCGATTCATAACGCGCATCTCTTCGTTGCAGAATCCGCGCGGATCTTGGAACGCCTCGACTGCGTCCTATTCGTTCCGACCGCTAACGCGCACTACCGCGAGAAGCCGCAGACCGATGCGGCGCATCGCTGCGCGATGATTCTCGGCGCGATCGCCGGCAACCGGGCGTTTGCGCTCGACGATACGGATCTGCGTCCCGATTCGACGGGATACACCGCCGACTTAGTTCCGAAGCTGCGTGCGAAGTTCGGCGCGGAACTCACCTTCATCATCGGTGCGGATTCACTCGTGAACACTCCGTGGATGCGATTCGACGAAGTACTGGAGGCGCTGGAGCGCTTCGTCATCGCGCCGCGCGCCGGCGTCCGCGCCGATGCGCTCGCGCGGGTTATCTCGGCGGTACCAGGCGGGCTGCGCGAGCGCGTCAGCTCTTTGAACATGCCGGAGACGCCGGAATCGTCGACGCTGATTCGCACCTTGATCTCGCAAGGCCGCAGCATCCGCTACTTGGTGCCCGAACCCGTCTGGCAGTATATCGTCGCGCAGCGCCTGTATGGATACACCGATGCGTCGTAGAGCGGCGGTCGCGGCGCTGGTCGCGGCCGGGACGCTGGGCGCGTGCTCGACGACGCAGAATCCGGACGACGCCGCGGTCTGCGCGGCGTATGCGGCGCACCGTTCGGGCGTCGAAGTCGTCGCCGGCGGAACGGTCTCGCGCAACCTCGGCGTTCGCGCCGGGCGCAGCAGTCCTCACGAAGGCTTTCTGCTGCGGCTGGACTCAGGTTGTAACCTCGTCGTTCGCATCGAGGCCAATACCGACTTCACCGGGACGATTGCGCTCTCGCCGGGCGAGCGCATCGCGGTAAAAGGCGAGTACGAGTACTATCCGCTCGGCGGCGTTATTCACTGGACGCACCGCGATCCGCGCGGACACCACGAGAACGGATACATCACCGCCGGCGGCGCGATGTACTATTGAGACTGCAGCGCGTCGTTCTCGGCAGCGGCTCGCCTCGCCGGCTCGAACTTCTGCGCTCGCTTGGGCTAGAGGTCGACGTCGTGCGGAGCGGTTACGACGAGCCTCCTCTCGAGCATTTGACGCCCGCCGAGCTCGCTTCATACCACGCTCGTGAGAAGCTCGCCGGGGTGCTCCGCCGGCTCGGGACGACTCTCGGAGTTCCGGTGCTGACGGCCGACACGGTCGTCGATCTCGACGGGACGGCGCTGGGAAAGCCCGGCGACGCGGCGGAGGCGACCCGCATGCTTCAAGCGCTCTCGGGACGCGAGCACGCCGTGCACACGGCCTTTGCGCTGGCGACGGCCAACGGCAGCGAGGAAGAGCGCCTCACGACGCGCGTCCGCTTTTACCCCCTGGAGGCTGAGGAGATCGCCGAGTACGTCGGGACGGGCGAGCCGTTCGACAAAGCCGGCGCCTATGGGATCCAGGGGCGAGCGGCGTCGCTGGTCGAGGCGATCGACGGCGATTTTTACACCGTCATGGGCCTGCCGCTGGCGCGCGTCGTCCGAACGCTTCGCCGGTTGGGATTTGCGCTCCCTATACCGAAATAGCGTCGGCCCACGGCGCCCACCAGCGGAGTAATCAGAATCTTTACGTATCGAGACGAACGAAAGCTCTTTGCACTGATCGCGATCATCATCGTGGCGGCTCTGCTGGCGCTGCTACAAATCGGCGCGCAGCGCATCGGCGCGACCAGTCCGATTTCAAACATCGGCGGTTCGATTTTTGCAGTCGCGCAGAGCGCGATCGCTGCAACGACGCGTACCGCGCGCGGGATCGGCACGACGGCGATCTCGCTGCCGCGCTTGGAGAGCGACAACATCGGACTCCGCGACGAAAATCGCCGGCTCGGCAAAGAGAACGCGCGGCTTCACGAACTCGCCGCGGCCTACGCTGCTACGACTGCCGTTCGTCCGGTCGTGGAGCTCTACGACGGCATCGAGGCCCGCGTCATCGGTTTCCCGCCGGAGAACGAATCGCGGGCCGTGACGATCGACCGAGGCTCGAACGCCGGCGTCCATAAAGAAGACGGAGT
>DATAQH010000194.1:0-9182 GCA_036264815.1 Candidatus Cybelea sp. | reverse complement strand
ACCGCGTTTGATGACTGCGGTCCGAAGCTTTTGCGGATTTCCGTCGCAGCCCCAAGGAAAGTAGGTAGGCGTGTCGATCAGCGCCTCTTCGCTCGAGAGCCCCGTGCCGCCGGCGATCAGGTCTTGGTGAGCGGTGAAACTGCCGCTGCCCTGCGTTTGGAACATGTGGTCGGAGAGCACGTACTGCTGCGCCATGTCCCAGTACGGCTGGATGTCTTTAGGATTGACGTACTGATAGGGATACGTACACGACGGGCCCCCACTGCCGCGCGCCCCGTAGCCGCCCAGATCGAAGCCGTCCATCTTCCCACTGTCGTAGTTGGTTCGGAAATTGGCGTAGAGGTGACCGAGATCGGCGTTTGTCTGATATCCGTACGACGACGGGAAGCCGTGGCCTTGAAGGTCGACTTCGGTCAACGGAATCGTCGTCGGCGCAGTAATCGGCTTCGGGCAGCTCTCGGCGATCGACTGGGGCATCGCTGCCGCTTTGCCGACCGTCGTGCCGTCGGCTCCGGGAAAGGTCGCGAAAAAGTTATCAAAACTTCGGTTTTCTTGGATGACGATCACGACGTGCTTGATCGGACTGCTGCCGCTGCTCCGTTGCTGCGGAAGAAGGCCGCCGGGAAGCGACGGGGCGCCGCCGCCCGCACAGGAGACGCCGCCGGCGAGCAGCGCAAGTAGAATCAAGATGTTCGCAGAACGCATAAGCTCGCGTTTCGACGCGAGCGTGCGCCCCGCCCTCGGCAGGATGACGACGAACTTAAGTCAGATAAAGCGCCGCCATGACCACTTGGCAAACGCGCTTGCTCCACTCGCAGCCATCCCTTCCCGACGGCTATCGTTCGCTTGCTACGGCGGTCCATCGCGGGTCGACGACGCTCTTTGCCAACGCGGCGAGCGTCACCGACCAATGGGATCAGCAACGCGCCGGCTACACCTACGGGCTTTATGGTACGCCGACGTCGCTGGAACTGGCGGCGCGCATCTGCGAGATCGAAGGGGGACGCGATACGCTTCTCGCGCCGGGCGGTCAGGCGGCGATCTCGCTGATCGATTTCGCGCTGCTCGAGGCGGGCGACCACGTGCTGGTTCCGCACAGCATCTACCGCCCGAACAAACAACTGACGAGCACGCTGCTCGCGCGCTTCGGCGTTACCGCGACCTTTTACGATCCCGGGATCGGTGCGGAGATCGGAGAGCTCTTTACGGAGCGCACGCGTTTGGTTTGGACGGAGAGTCCGGGATCGGTAACGATGGAGGTGCAAGACGTTCCTGCGATTGCTGCAGCGGCTCACGAACGCGGCGCGCTCGCCGCGTGCGACAACACGTGGGCGGCGGGCGTGCTCTTCGATGCGCTCGGGCACGGAATCGACGTTACGATGCAGGCGCTCACGAAGTATGCGGGCGGCCACAGCGACGTGTTGCTCGGCTCGATCACGGTGCGCGACGAACGGCTCTACCGTCGCCTCGGTGAGGCGCGCCAAGTGCTGGGCTACGCCGTCTCGCCGGACGACTGCAGCCTCGTTCTGCGCGGTTTGCAGACGCTTGGAGTGCGGCTCGAAGCGATCGAACGCTCTGCGCTGGCGATCGCCAACTGGCTGGCAGACCGGCCCGAGGTCGAACGCGTCTTACATCCGGCGCTGGCGTCGTGTCCGGGTCACGAGTTCTGGGAGCGCGATTTCCTCGGATCCTCCGGCGTTTTCTCCTTCGTCCTGCACCGCGGTCCGAGCGAGGAACGAGTGCAGGCGTTCGTCGACGCGCTGAAGCTCTTCGACATCGGTTACAGCTGGGGCGGCACGCATAGCCTCGCAGTGGCGTATCGGATCGGCGGCTCCGGGCGCCCCGCCCACGATCATCGCCTGATTCGCCTGAGCATTGGGCTGGAGACGACCAAGGACCTCATCGGCGACCTCGAGGGGGCCTTCAACTCGCTGCGGGCGTGATTTTTCGGTCGCCTGGCGCGAAGAACGGGATGAGATGAGCCCGGTAGGTGCCCAGGATAGGTTCGTAGAGCGGTTGGATCGTCACCGCGGGATCTTGCAGAAGATCTCAAGCGCGTATTGCAGCGAGCCGGCCGGCCGTGAGGACCTGCGCCAAGAGATCGTCGTGCAGCTTTTGCGCGGCTACCCTCGGTTCGACGAACGGATGGCGTTCTCGACCTGGATGTACCGCGTAGCGCTCAACGTCGCGATCTCGTATGCCCGGCGTCGCCGCCGCACCGACGCTCGGGTCGAGCTTGCAGAGCCTGGGCTCATCGAAACGCTGTCCGCTTCGCCGGCGCCCCCGCCGGACGAGCGGATCGAGCGTATTTTAGCGTTCGTCAACAAACTCGACGAGCTCAACCGTGCCTTGATGCTGCTCTACCTCGACGACTATCCGCATGCCGAGATCGCGACGATCCTCGGGATAACGAAGAGTAACGTGGCGACCAAAATCTCCCGCATCAAGGATCGGCTCAAGCGCGACGTCGCCGCGCGTCCAACAACCTAACGAATGGAGAACGATGTGGAACTCGACGAACTCAAGGCCATCTGGACGGGCGATGACCATCGCCTCGAGCGCATGCTGCGGCTCAACGCCGAAGTGCTGCGGCAGCTGAGCGTGCGCCGAAGCGGTCGTTCGCTGCGCCCGTTTTTCGGAGGGACGATCCTCGAGCTCGTACTGGATTTTGCCGGCATCCTGCTGATCGGTTCGTTCGCAGCCGATCACTATGCAGAACCGGCGTTCTTCGTCCCGGCGCTCCTTTTGGGAGCCTATGCAATCGCCATATTTGCTGCAGTTTTGAATCAAGCCGTCGCTTTGGCGGCCATCCGTTACGACGAGCCGGTCGTCGCAATCCAGGGCCGTCTAGAGGCGCTGCGGGTGCGCCGAATACAGACGACGCTGGGGATACTGCTTTTCGCGCCGCTGATGTGGGTGCCGCTCGCGATCGTCGTCGCGCGCGGGTTCTTCGGCGTCGACCTCTATCTCGTTGCGAATCCGGGGTGGTTGGCGGCCAACGGGCTCTTCGGGCTCGCGGTAATTCCGGCGGCAATCTTCGTTGCGCGGCGCTTCGGGCCGCATCTGCGGGAATCGAGTCTCGGGCGCGCCCTCGCGGACGAGATCGCCGGACGCAGTTTGGCGGCTGCACTCGACGATCTCGCCGCGATCGGGCGGTTTGCCGCGGACGGCTAGTCGCTACGCGTGTGGCGACTCTCGATTTTTGCGGCCTGCTGCAAGAGCGAGTCGGGGTGATAATACGAAGGCTGCGCGGGAATGTGCAGCGGCCGGATGTTCAGGCTCTTGCAGTTCATCGGTGACGGGAACGTGTTGACGGTCGTTGCCGGAATCTCCGCCATCGAAGCCGGATTGAGTCCTGCGTTGCCGTCGAGCTTCGAAATATCGAAGGCGCCTGCGAGATCCGACAGCGCCGTGCCTTTGCCGTCGCGGGGCCCGTACGGCGCGACCGAAGCTTCATCCGGAAGCGAGGACATCGCCGGAACGCCGAAGACCGCCTCGACGAACTTCGAAACCGAGACCGTATCGCTGTAATCGGTCAGCACTGCGCCGGAGAGCGAGTAGGGTGAGAGGACGATGAAGGGCACGCGCTGGCCATCGCCGCAGGCGAAGCCGTCGTTGCACTGCTCGAAGCCGTTCGGCGCAACGTGATCGAAGAATCCTCCGCCGTCGTCCCACGTGATGAGGATTGCGGAGTCTTTCCAGTACTTGCTCTGCGCGATTGCATTGACGTAGGTGGCGACGAACGCTTCGGCGACCTGTGCATCGGAGTTGCCGGCACCGGGGTGATCGTCGTCGCCGAGATACTCCTTCTGAATCAGCGGGTTCTTGCTCGCCGGCTTCCAGTCGAAGTGATTCTCTTTTGAGCCCTTGACGAAGAAGACGCCCGAATCGGGCAGCGTACCCGACGCGATCTTATTCATCAGGCTCTCGGTCGTGCCGACTTGGGACCAGTAGACGTTGTTGCGCCGGATGTAATCGAAATATTGCGGCGCGTTGTGGTGCGCGACGTAGCCCGGCATCGCTTTGGCCCCGTGGCTGTTGACGAAGCCCTCCTGAGCCCACATCCAGGGCGTCGACGCTTGCCCGGCGCCGGCGACGGCCTTGAGATCGTCGAGCACCTTAAAGGGACGCGCTTGCGCTTGCGCCGCTTCGCTCGCGCCGCCCAGCGTCATGCCGAGGGTCGCATAGCTCTGGGGAATCTGAACCGTGCTGTCTTGACCGGTGTAGGGGCCGTTGAACGGATCGAGATCGCCGTTGATCGGAACGCCCGGTCCCTCGCTCTCGTTCGACGCCTCTTTTGGATAGAGGTGCTCTTGCGAGATGCCGGCCTGGCCGGCGAACATCGCCACGTTTCCGGGCGACGACGGGCCGGTCTCCGACTGGAAGTAGTGGTCGAGCAGGACGAAATTCTTGGCGTACTGCCAGAGATAGGGGATCGTGTCGCAATCGTAGATCGCCATCGTCGTCAGGCCGTACTGACGCGCCGGACCCGGCTTGACGCCGTAGTTCTTGATGTTGTCGAGCTCCTCGCCGGAGAGGAAGTTGTCCATTTTGCCGCCGTCAAACTTGTTTTCGAGAATGTAGCGGTCTTGGTCGGGCCCGAGGACGTCGGGATTGGTGATCTTAAAGACGGTTTGCATCTGCCTGGCGACGTGGTCGTACTGGCTAAAGCCGTGCGTCTTTGCCAAATGCGTACCGAGGTTCTCCGAGTTCGGATACGTGCCGAAGTAGTTGTCGTACGAGTGATTCTCTTGGAAAATCACGAAGACGTGTTTGATCTTATTGTGCAGTCGTGTAACTAGCATCGAGTGCATCTGCGGCGACATCCGCGCACTCTCTTTCGTGCCATAGGCTGAGCTGGGAAGCATGCTGGATGAGCTATTGCACGCCGAGAGCAGAGATGCCGCGAGCGCGCCGGCCGTTAACGAGGCCGAGAGACGTCGAAGATTCATGCGTGTGCTCCATACGGCGAAAAGGGCGATGGGTTGACTCCGCCTTTCCCTTTCGGCGACGCTCGGTTGGCCGCTCGTTAACAGAAGCTAAAATTCGTCAAGCGCCATTATGGCGCTCTAGTGGATTCAGGCGCTCAACCTACGCAGCGGTACCGTTGCGGGCTCTTGCTCGACGCGCATCAGCGTCGTCGTAAGGCCCTCCGCAAAATCGTAGTTATGGAGGAGAAAACCGCCTGGCTCCCAGGCGAGCCCAGAGCGATGCGGATGGAGCGTGAGCGTCGGCGCGGTACTCGGAGCGCTGACGCCGAGTGTCCCGCACCAGCGCCGCGCGAGGGGCTGGTGAATGTGGCCGCAGATGATGCGTGAGATCTGCGGGTGGACGCGCACGATCTCGGCCAGCTCGTCTCGTCCTTCGAAGCGCTGACGATCGAAACGGCGGATGCCGGTCGGGAAAGGCGGGTGATGCATTGCGAGGATCGTCGATGTTAGCGGGCGTTCCCGTAAGCGCAGCTCGAGCCACTGCAGGCCGGCAGAGTCCAAAAATCCGTTGCTCTCGGGCTCGTCGCTGGAATCGAGAGCGATGACGCGCAAGCGCTCCATCTCGATCGTGAAGAAGACGCCGTGCGGAGACTGCGACAGGTATCCGTGATCGGGAAAAGCGCGACGCAAGGCGTCGCGCCGGTCGTGATTACCTGGTATCAGGTAGACCGGCAGCGCGCAGTCTGCGATCAGTTCGCGCAGCCGCGCGTATTCGCCCGGGGTCCCAGCCTCGGTTAAGTCGCCGGTTGCGACGATGCAGTGCGGCGCGGGCCGCAGATGTGCGATTGCCGCGAGCGTACGCCGAAGGGGCCGTGCGACGTGCGGCATGTGATGCAGCACGTGGCCCCGCCGCTTGACGTGCATGTCGCTGATCTGCGCGACGATCACGGGCCAAGCGTAGCAGGCCGAGGTTATCGGCGCGTTAAGGAGAGCGGTTCGAAGCCTTTGAACGCGATGCCGGCGGAGAGGAAAGCGAGCAGGGCAGAAGCGATCATCGCTCCGCGAAAACCTTGGAGATAGGACGGCGCCGCGGTGACGACGACGCCGAGTGCCGCGATGCCGATCAAACCGGCGGTGCGGGCGACCGCGTTGTTAACGCCCGATGCGACGCCGGCGTGTTCGACCGGGACGGAGTCCATCACCGTCGTCGTTAACGGCGCGACGAACAGCGCGCCGCCGCAGCCCAAGATGACGGCTGCGGGAAAGAAGGTCGTCCAATAGGATCCGTCGCCGCCGGGCAGGGCGTAGGCGAGAAAGCCGAGGCCGGCGACGATTCCGCCGACCAGTAACGGCGTGCGCGAACCAATCCTTGCGACGAGGCCGCCCGACCAGCGCGATGCCGCGACCATAATGATGACAAACGGGAGCAGTGCCGCGCCCGCGGCCGTGGGTGTGTAGTGGTGGAGGTTGATCAGAACGAACGGAACGAAATAGAGGCTGCCGCCGAGCGCTCCGTAGAGGAAGAATGTATAGATGTTGGCCGCGCTAAAATCGCGCGAGGCAAAGAGATCGCAGCGAACCATCGGATCGGCCTCGCGCCGTTCCACCAGAACGAAGAGCAGCAGCACCGCCAGACCGGCGAAGACGACGACCAGTTCTGACGCCGAGATACGACCGGCGTTCATCCCGATCAGACCGTAGACGAGCAGCGCGAGCCCGAGTGTTGCCAGGACCGCGCCGCGGACATCGATGCGCCGGACTGCAGACTCGTCGCGGCTCTCGCGAACTCCGGCAAATACGATCAGCAGTACCGCGACCGCAATCGGGATGTTGATCAGGAAGACGTACCGCCAGGAGTAGTGCTGCGTGAGCCAGCCGCCGACGACTGGCCCGGCTGCCGACGTCAGCGCGGAGAAGCCCGACCAAAGCCCGATCGCGCGGCCGCGGTCGGCCACGCCGTACGCCGCACTGATCATCGCCAAGCTGCCGGGGGTCAGGAGCGCGCCGCCGATCCCTTGGACGCAGCGCGCGGCGATCAGCATCTCCGGCGTGCCCGCGATGGCGCAAGCGAGCGAGGCCAGGGCGAAAACCGCCACGCCGGCTGCAAAGACTAAGCGGCGCCCGTAGAGATCGCCCAGCGAGCCGCCGAGCAGGATCAGCGCGGAGAGAAAGAGCGAGTATCCCTCAATGACCCACTGGGTCTGGGCCGTCGTCGCGTGCAGCTCGCGCTGAAGGACTGGGAGCGACACGTTGACCGCGGTGCTGTCGATGAAGCTCATCGCGGAGCCGAGGATCGCGGCGATCAAAACCCACTGGACCTTCACCCGGCGGCCTTTCTCCGTCACGCACGCGCCACCCGTAGCGGAGTCGAAGCGCGAGTGCACAAATCATCGCGCGGTGAGTTCGCTGCTCGATCGGCCGTTACGCACCGCAATCCTTGCCGCGGCGAACAGTCCGCTCGTGCGTGGGAGCGTCTCGCGCTACGGAATGCGCTTGGGCGCAGGGCGTTTCGTGGCGGGCGAGAGCCTCGAGGAGTTCCTGCCCGTCGCGCGCGAGGTGCGGCGGCGTGGATTCGCGGTGGCGGCTACGCTTTTGGGAGAGAGTATCGACGACGTCGCGCAGACGCGAGCCGTCGCCGCGGAGTACCGCAGGCTGCTCGAAGCTTTCGCGAGCGAGAGCCTCGACGCCAACGTCGCCTTTAAGCTAACGCACGTCGGTCTCGACATCGATCCCGAGCTCGCCCTGGAGAACGCCGCGACGATCGCCGCCGTTGCCCGGCAGACGCGGAACACCTTTCGGATCGATATGGAGCAGTCGCGCTACGTCGACCGGACGCTGACGATCTATCGGAAGCTGCAGCAACGGTACGGCTGCGCGGGTTTCGTGCTGCAGTCGTATCTGCATCGCAGCGAAGCCGATCTGCGCGCGATGCTCCCGGCGGCCCCGAACGTGCGCATCGTCAAAGGTGCCTATCTCGAGCCGAACGCCACAGCCTTCGCGCACAAGCGCGAGGTCGACGAGAATTATCTTCGGCTCGCGCAGATCGCGTTGAGCGCCGATGGTTATACCGCGATTGCGACGCACGATGCGGCGATCGTCGCGTACGTCACGAACCTCGCCGCCTCTCGGGGGCTGCCAAAACGCGGGCGCTTTGAGTTTCAAATGCTCTACGGAATCGCCGAGCCGCTCGCGGCATCGCTGCTCGCGCGCGGCTACCGAGTGCGCCTCTCCGTACCGTACGGGGACTTTTGGTTCCCGTACTTAATGCGCCGGCTCGCCGAGCGGCCGGCGAATCTCGGCTTCTTCCTTCGCCACGCCTTGAGGCGCCGATGAGCCGGCTGCGAGGAATATGGGCGGCGGTGCTGACACCGATTGCCGAAGGACTCGAACCCGATGCCGGACGCGCGGCGCCGTACTATAACGAGCTGCTGCGCGACGGCTGCGATGGAATCAACGTGCTGGGCACGACCGGCGAAGCGATGTCCTTCAGTACGGGCCAGCGCATCCGCTATATGGAGGCGCTGGCCTCGGACGGCTTGCCGATGAACCGGGCGATGGCAGGGACCGGGGCTTCTTCGCTCGACGATGCCGTACGCTTGACGCGCGCTGCGCTCGACTGCGGTTTCACGGCCGCGCTCGTCATGCCGCCGTTCTTTCACCGCGACGCAAGCGACGAAGGAGTCGTCGCCTTTTTCGACGCGCTGCTCGCGCGGGTGACCCCGCCGCCGCGCAGCATATTGCTCTATAATTTTCCGCGCATGAGCGGCATTACGTTTTCACCCGGGCTGGTCGACCGCCTGGTCTCCTCGAGCGGCGGCCGGATCTTTGGCATAAAGGACAGCTCCAACGGCGCGCGGCTTCAAGAAGAGATCGCGCGGCGTCATCCAGAGTTCTGCATTTTTCCGGGATCGGAGAGCGATCTGCTCGGCGCGAAGTCGCGGGGCGCAGCCGGATGCATCTCCGGCAGCGTCGCGCTCTGGGCGCGCTTCGCAAAGGACGTCTTCGAAAACGACGACGCCGAAAAAGGTCGTGAGCTCGACCGGCTCCGCGCGGCGCTCGACGGCGTGCCGTTCGTTCCGGCGATGCGCCACCTGGTTGCGGCACGGCGCAGCGATCCGCAGTGGGAGCGCGTCATGCCGCCGCAACGGGCGCTCTCCCCTGGAGAACGAGGGCGGCTCGCCGCTCTTTGCGGCCCGGATTGAAGGCTACTTCAGCGAGAAGGCCGTCAGGTTGCCGCTTTGGTCCGAGCAG
>DATAQH010000186.1:0-10415 GCA_036264815.1 Candidatus Cybelea sp. | reverse complement strand
ACCTCTTCCCCGTCGGAGCCCGTGATGGTCGGTCAAGGCCCAAGCGCCCTCATCGGTTTCGATCGGTACGGCGGCAGCGTTCGCTGGCAGACGATGCTGACCGGATCGGCGATGCCGACCCCGGCTATCATCGACGGCATCTTGGTCAACCACGACGGTGCGGGCTGGATCAACGGGCTGAATCCGTCGACCGGTGAGCGGCGCTACGCGCGCTGGATCAGTTCGATGGCCTCCATGTCGGCGATACTTCCGGTAGGCGGCGGTGATTTCGTGACGACCGGCGTGGGCACGAACGCCGCGTGGCGGATGCACGCCGACGGCGGTTCCGTCGTCTGGCGCAGTCAATTCCTGCGCGGTGCTTCGGGGATCGGCGATTGTCCGCCGGTCGGCAACGGCGAGCGCATCTTCTGCGATTACGTCGCCCCGGTCTCGCCCGACGCGTTCACCGTCATCGGCAACCTATCAGTCGAGCGTGTCTACGCGCTCGATACCGTTACCGGTGCGCGGCTCTGGGACGTAGCGCTGGAAAGCGGCTCGCTGCCGATCCGAAACGAGGCGGCAATCCCGCTGCTCAACAGTAACCGCCTCTATCTCGGCAGCTCGATTACACCCTGGATGCACGCGCTCGACGCGTCGAGCGGGATGCTGCTCTGGGAGACGCCGACGCATGGCGTCGTCAAGGGCGGCGTCGTCGACGTCGACGACGTCATCTATTTCGGCGACCTCAGCGGCTACCTCTGGGCGCTGAATGCGAAAACGGGTCGCGTCGTCGGGTCGAAGTTCATGCGCACCACTTTCAACGTCGGCTCGCCGATCGTCGTTGGAAAAACCCTGATTATCGGCAGCGATACCGGGAGCGTCGTGGCGGTGCCGCTCGAAGAGATTCGAGCGGCACGCGACCCCTGACTAAAACAGATTCCAGAGATACTGGTTATAGACTTCGTGGTGGTACTGCACTTCTTGCGGTTTGACAAAACTTCCGAGTAGGCGCGGGCAGCGATCGGCGCTGGCCTGCTTGAGATCGGCGTAGCGCGCTTTGACATCGTCGCCGAGGAGTTTTCCGGTCCACTCGGATTTACGGAAGGCACTCAGCGCGTCGTAGATGTTGTCGGGCAGATAGCGGTCGGCCTGACGCAAGTTTTTTGCGCTGCTGGTGGTGCCTTCCAAGCCCGTCTTGAAGACGGCGAGCATGACCATGTAAGGATTCGCGTCGGGGGCGACCGAGCGTACCTCGGTGCGCATACTGCGCTCGTTGCCGATCGGGATGCGGACCATCGAGCCGCGGTCGATCGCCGAAGCCTTGATCTGGTTTGGCGCTTCGAAGTGCGGATCGAGCCGCCGGTACGAGTTGACGCTGGAGTTGAGCATCAGGCAGATGTCGTTTCCGTGCGTGAGGATTCGGTCGACGAACTTCCAGCCGAAGCTGCTGAGCTGCTCGGATCCCTTCGGATCCCAGAAAATGTTGCGGCCGTTCTTGCTGACCGAGACGTTGGTATGCATTCCGCTGCCGTTGACGCCGACGACCGGCTTGGGCAGGAAGCTCGCCGTCATGCCGAGCTTTGTCGCCACTTGGCGGCAGATCAGCTTGTAGAGCTGAATCTGATCCGCGGCCGAGACGACCTCGCCATAGTTATAGTTGATCTCGAACTGCGACGGCGCAACCTCCGGATGGTCCTTTTCGTTTTGGAATCCCATCGCGCGCTGGACTTCGGCCACCGTATCGATGAAATCGCGCAGCGGATCGCCCGGAAGCGAGTGATAGTAGCCGCCCGTGTTGACGTATTCGAAGGTGCCGGTATCGTGGAAGCGGCGCTCGGCGTCGAGCCCCTTGAAGAGAAATCCCTCGATTTCGTTGGCAGCATTGAGCGAGTAGCCTTCTTTAGCGTAGCACTCGTTGGCGAACTTCTTGAGCGTGCCCCGAGTATCGCCGCCGAAGGGCTTCCCGTCGCGGTCCAAGACGTCGCCGAAGACGAGCACTTTCCCCGGGCCGAAGATATCCGCCGGACCCCAATAGAAGGCGCTCCAGTCCAGCGCCAGCCGCAGATCGCTCTCGCGCTGCGGCGTAAATCCGCGGATCGAGGAGCCGTCGAAGGTCAGATTGTCGTGCGACCGCAGCAAGAACTTCTTGTCGTAGTCGAGCATGTGAAGCCGGCCTTCAAGGTCGCTGAAGAGCACGGTCAGCGCTTTGATCCGCGGCTCGTCGGCGAGGTACTGGAGGCGCTGCTCGGCGAGCGCGTGCAGAGGCACTCGTTCTTGGCGCTGCTGCTTCGCCCGCAGGTTGAGCTCTTCGAGCTCGGAGTAGGGCAGCATCAGGAAATCGCGCAGGTTGTCACCGGTCGACATGGCCGTCGAATTCATCCGCTCGTGTTCTCCTTCGCGTTAGGCAGTTGAGGAAGTTCTGATGCCTTGGACCCTTACACAATGCACCTAGGCCGCCTTTGGACAAATACTAAATCCTTTCGCGGCGCGCGCCGTCGCTACAGCGCTTGCAGCAGGCGCGATCCGTCGGGCGAGCCCAACCCAGTACACGCATCCCAGCCGGTGCCGGCTTGATAGGCGCCATTGTTTCCCTGCGTTACGTCGCGAATCGGTCCGGGCTGTTTCGGATATCCCGGTAGCGCGTAGAGGTTCGTATTGAGAAAGCCCAGGCGTTTTCCGAGCTTCTGATTTGCGAGCGCAACCCAGGCCGCCCACAGCGGTGCGACGGCGCTGGTCCCGCCCACGACCATGCTCTGGCCGTCCACGCGTACTTGGTAACCGGTATCGGGATCCGCATCGCCGGAGACGTCGGGAACGCCACGGCCGCCGTTCGATCCCGAAGGTGGAGCGGGGACGCCGGCCTTATTCTGAAACGACGGCAGCGCGAAGACGTCGCTGACGCCGCCGCCCGAATCGCTCCATGCGACTTCCGACGAGATGCTGGTACCCGAAGCCGTCAGCGTAGTTCCGCCGCAGCCCAACGCATACGGGCTCGAGGCCGGAAAATCGGCGTGCGACTTTCCGTCATCGATACCGTCGCTCGATCCGCCGTCGCCCGACGCGATGCAGACCGTGACGCCGAGCGCGGCTGCAGCAGCGACCGCCGAGTTGAGCGCGTCGAGTGCCTGTTGCGTCCAGTCGGCCTCAGGCGCGCCCCAACTGACCGAGATTACCGACGGATTGTGCGTCGTATCGTGAACCGCGGTCGTCACGGCATCGAGAAAACCTTGATCGGTATTCGGCGCGAAGTACATCACGATCGCAGCCTTCGGCGCGATTGCGCCGACGATCTCGGCATCGAGCATCACCTCCACGTCGGCGTTGGAGTCCTGTCCCGGGGTCTCGGTCGCGCCGTCGACGGAGACCGTCGTCACGGTCTGCGCGGTCAGCCCAAGGCTCGATAGGTAGGCCGCAAAATCTGTCTGGCTGAAGCCGCCGCCAAGTTCCACGATCCCGACGCACTCGCCGGTTCCGTCGGCGCCCGTGGGAAAGTCGTACAGCTTTGCGACCTGCACCGGCGTGTACGAAACCGACGGCGCGGCGGCAATGCGAACGCGGGTCTCTGCCTGCGGGCGGTTGTCGAGGCCGAGCACCGCCTGAACGATATCGGCGAGGTCGGCCGGGATCGTGATGCTACCCTCGCGGCCGCGGTATTGGACGCCGTCGCCTTCGCACCGCTTCAGCGTTACGCCGAAGGCGGCTCCGAGCTGGGCGACGCTTCCGCGCAAAATGACGCTGCGGCGTCCCGCGCTGCTTTCGACGACCGTCAAACCGTGCGCGCGCCCAAAGTCCTCGACGCGCTGCAGGTCGGCCGCGTCGGCGCCGTAACGTTGCGCAAACGCTTCGCGCGAAAGTGCGCCGACCGGCGGTGCGTCGTCTTGCCTCGAGCGCACGAAGAGCGTGACGGTAGCGTGTTCGGCCGGATCCGCGTCGCCGACGACTCGGCTTCCCGGCAGTAGGGTTTTTTCGCTTCCAGCGACGATGGATCGATCGGTCATTGCGCCTCCCAGAATCTTAGAGCGGCGCTCTTTCAACGCTCGCGCCTCGAACCTTTCGCTAGCGAGCGCCGGACAGCGCTCTCGCCGATCACGTCGAGCGTTACGTCGGTGTTCCCCGCCGGCGAGCGGCCGACGACGACCGCGGCGATAGGACGTTTGATTAGCGGATGCCGTAGAAGAAACGCACGACATGGAAAAAGACCGGCGCTGCAAAGATCAGCGAATCCATGCGGTCGAGAATGCCTCCGTGTCCACCGATCATCGTGCCGTAATCTTTCACGCCCAGATCGCGTTTGATCGCCGACATCACCAAGCCGCCGGCGAATCCCAGCAGCGTAATCGCCAGCGAGATCACGGCTGCAACCGGAATGCTAAACGGCGTCAGCCACCACATCGCGGTGCCGATGGCCGCCGCGCTGAGGGTGCCTCCCAAGAAGCCTTCCCACGTCTTGTTCGGGCTAATGGCCGGCGCGATCTTGTGCCGCCCGAAGAGCTTGCCGAACACGTACTGCAGCACGTCGCTCAGCTGATCGACGATCACCAGAAAGAGCAGCAGCTTCGCGTCGGGCGCGTAGCCGGGGATCTGCAGCGTGAGCAGCGCCGGCGCGTAGCTGAGGCAGTAGACGCAGAGCATCAGCCCCCACTGGATCTTGGCCGCGCGTTCCAGAAATGCTTTACTGTCGCCGGCCAGGGCCATCGCCGCGGGGATGAAGAGAAACGCGTAAACGGGGATTACGATGAAGAACCCGAGCCAGCGAATCGACAGCAGGTAGTACTGCAGCGGCGTGAAGATGAAGAACGTCCAGAACAGGGTGTGATGATCGGCGCGTCGCGTTACGACCAGCGAAAGGTACTCGCGCAACGCGAGGAATGAGATCAAGCCGAAGAGCACGAGCGAACCGGTCGGCCCGACGATGAGGGTCAGGCCGAAGATCAGGCACATGACCCACCAGGATCGCATCCGCGCGTTGAGGTTATCGATCGGGCCGGCCGAAGCGGGATCCTTGACGACGGCTCTGAGAACGAGACCGATCGCCGTGGCGACGATTAGCAGCGCCAGGATGCCGCCGCACGCCCACACGAGCTTTTGGTCGAAGACGTGACCGGCGATCGTCACGGTGCCCGCAACTCGCAGACGGCCTGGTGCATTCGCTCGATAAACGACGCTTTCGATTCCGCAGGATCGAAGAATTCCGGCGCGCCGAAGGTCACGCGACTGATGAACGGCACCGGCAAGAACTCGCCTTTAGGCAGGATGCGGTTCAGATTCTCGAGGTACGCCGGCACGAGCTGCACGTGCGGCTTTTGCAAGCACAGATAGTACAGGCCGCTCTTGAAGGGCGCGACCGTTTCGCCATCTCCGCGCGTTCCTTCGGGGAAGATAATCAGCGAATAACGCTCACCCATCTCCCGCGCGATGTGATCGATTGTCGCTTTAGCGGCAACCTCGCGCGCGCTTTCGCCCCGGTGACGCGGTACGAGCAGCGAGTTAAACACACCGACCGCAAACACGCGCCGCACGCCCGTCTCCCAGTAATCCTGCGCCGCAATCGGCCGGGTCTTCTCTCGCATCGCACGCGGCAGCGATGCCCACAGCACGACGAAGTCGAGATGGCTCGTATGATTGGCGAAAAAGATCGTCTGCCGGTTCTCGGGAAGGCCGCTGCGCCACGTGACCTGCGCGCCGCAGATCCAGCGCGCCGCGGAAGCGATCGTGCCGGCCAGCGGACGGCCGTTCAACGGGCCCCGATCTCTGAGACGATCTGCGACGTGCGGCGCACGAGGGTGACGAGGCAGCCGATGACGATAACGACCAAGCCTGCAGCGAGCACCTGGCCGTGCCAGTCAACCAGCGGTTCGAGCGTTGAGAGCACACAAGCGACGGTGAGCACGGCCATGCGATGCGGCTTGGCCATCGGTCCGGTGAAATACTGACGGGTGCTCATCGCGCCGCCCAAGAGACGGACGTACGCGGTCAGAACCGCGAGCGTCGCGGCGAGCCATCCGAGTTGCACGCCCCACGAAAATCCGCTCAATGCGTAGCCCGCGCCGACGAGGATCGCCACATCGGCGAAGCGGTCCGGCATGTCGTTGAAGATCTCGCCATACCGGGTTTGCCGGCCGCCCTCGACGGCGACCATCCCGTCGAGCATATTGCACAGCAGCCTGAACTGGATGCACGCGGCCGCGGCCAGGAGTTCCAGCGCGCGCGTGATGCCGTTGCTTTCAGAGGTCGACCAGAGCGCGATGCCTGCGCCCACCGCGAAGACGAGGCTCGCGACGGAAATGGCGTTGGGCGCTACGCCCGCGCGATTCAGAGTTTGCGCCAGCGCTTTCGCCCAGCCCCGCTCCCGAGTGGCCAGTGGGCGCCGCTGTGGCTCGGGCGACATGCGGCGAGCTTCGGCAGGCTTGCTCGCTTTCCCGCAGCACTCTCAGGGAAACGTCAGCCCGCTGCGAAATGCTATGCGCAATGAAAGCTGCACTCGCATTTGCAACCGCCTTCTTCTTCAGCGCGCTGGGTCTGAGCGCCGCGCTCGGCGCTCAATCGGAAACCTGGACGGTCGATCCCGTGCACTCGACCGCTCAGTTTACGGCGCGTCATTTTGGAATCGTCCCGGTGATCGGCACGATTCCGATCAAGAGCGCGTCGGTCAAGCTCGATAGCGGAGCGCAGATCCCAACCGCCATAAGCGCCGACCTCGACGCCTCGAAGCTCGACACGCACAACGACATGCGCGACAGCGATCTGCGCTCCGCGCACTACTTCAACGTTGCCTCCACGCCCGAGATTCACTTCGCCAGCACGAAAATCGACGGCACCGATCCGAAGCACTTCACGGTCACGGGCGACCTGACGATGCTCGGGCAAACGCATTCGGTCGTCCTCGACGCGCAGGTCGTCGGCGCCGGCAAGTCGCCGCGCGGGCGATCGATTATCGCCTACGAAGCGAGCGCGACGATCGACCGAACGCAGTGGGGGATGAGCTACGGACCACTGATCGTCGGCAACAACATCGATATCTCGCTGAACGTCGAGGCCGACGGGCCGCAGGGTTAGCTCGCATCCGCAACCTTCGCGTAGAGGATCATGTCCGCGACCTTGCCGTCTTTGACGCAGGCGTTGCGCATGATACCCTCGCGCTGAAATCCCGCTTTTTCGAGGACTCGCAACGACGCCGGATTCCACGCGATCGGCGTCGCGAAGATGCGCAAAAGGCCTAGCTCTTCAAAGCCGTAACGGCAGACGCGCTCGAGCGCCGCGGTGGCGATGCCGCGGCCCCAGTACTCCGGTCCCAGCCAATAGCCAACCTCGGCGGTGCGCCTCTCGATATCCTCGCCCGGAACCAGGCCGATACCGCCCACGACCTCGCCGTCCACGTCGATGCTGAATTGGAGTCGCGGCGACTGGTCGCTTACCACATCGATAAACGCTTGCGCATCGGCGACGGCGTAGGGGTGCGGCATTCGGTCGCGCAGGTTCAGCCAAACCTCGCGATTGTTGGCGTGCTTTGCCAGCGCTTCGGCGTCGCCGCGACTGGGTGCCCGCAGCCGCAGGCCGTTCGCGCATTCAAGCACGACCTTATCCTTCTCAGCACTCGTCTCATTGCGCTCCACGTGCGAACGATTTGTGCGAACATTCCACCCTTCCCTAGCACACCTCGGCCGAAATAGTAGTGGAGCTCCAGCGGTTCGTTCCGTCGCGGCGGCGAATCGTTTGCCTCGATGCGACTTCATGCCATTCCCGCAGCAATTGCACTCGCGCTGTTATCGGCTACCTCGGCGGCCAGCGCGCCGAACAATCCGCTGATGCAGCCAAGCACACTGCCGTTTGGAGCACTTCCGTTCGACCGCATTGGCGATGGCGACTATCAGCCGGCGATCGAAGCCGGGATGGTACGGCAGCTCCAGGAGATCTCCGCCGTCGCTAACGATCCGGCGGCGCCCAGCTTCGAGAATACTCTCGTCGCGATGGAGAAATCCGGACGCCTACTCGCCCGGGCCGAGGGCGCGTTTTCGGTCGAGGTCGCTACGAACAGCGATCCCGCGCTGCTGCGGATACGGCAAACCCTCGCGCCGGAGCTTGCAGCACACGCCGACGCGATCTATCTCAATCGACGACTCTTTGCGCGCGTGGCGATCATCTATCGACAGTTGCCTAGTCTAAAGCTCGATCCGGAATCACGTCACCTCGTGATAACGTACTACCGCCGGTTCCTCCACGCGGGCGCAAACCTGCCGGCGGCAAAGCAGCAACAGCTCAAACAACTCAACCGGGAGCTCGCGACGCTGCAGGCCACGTTCGAGCGCAAGCTGCTCGCCGGCACGGCCGCGGGAGCGCTCCTCGCGAAAGACAAAAGCGACGTCGAGGGCCTTAGCGACGCCGCGCTTGCTGCTTTCCAGCACGCCGCTGCGGCCAAAGGCGACCCCGGCGGATACCTCATAGCGCTTCAAAACACGACGCAACAGCCCAGCCTCACGCTGCTCGCCGACCGTGCCACCCGTCAGCAGCTCTTTGCGAACTCATGGACGCGCACGGAGAAGGGCGACGAGAACGATACCCGTTCGACGATCGCGCAAATGGCCAAACTACGCGCAGAGAAAGCGGCGGTGCTCGGCTACCCGAGCTTCGCAGCCTACCAGCTCACGCAAGAAATGGCGCAGCAGCCGGCGACGGTGCAAAGCTTCCTGCACGGGCTCATCGGGCCGACCCGCATTAAGGCCGCGCAGCAGGCGGCGGAGATCCAAGCACAGATCGATAAGACCGGCGCGCACCTTACGCTGCAGCCCTCCGACTGGAATTACTACGCCCAGCAGGTTCGTAAGGCGAAGTACGACGTCGACGACAACGAGATTCGGCCGTATTTCGAGCTCGACAACGTGCTGCAGAACGGTCTCTTTTATGCGGCCAATCAGCTCTACGGGATCACGTTCAAAGAGCGCCACGATATTCCGGTGTGGGAGCCCGACGTGCGCGTCTTCGAAGTATTCGACAACAACGGCGCTTCGCTCGCGCTCATGTACTTCGATTTCTTCAAACGAGATAACAAACAGGGCGGGGCGTGGATGAGCTCCTTTGAGGATTACTCGTCGCTGCTGGGGACCAAGCCCGTCGTCTACAATGTCGAGAATATCCCGAAGGGACCGCCCGGGCAGCCGACGCTCCTAACGATCGACAGCGTAACCGGTATGTTCCACGAGTTCGGGCACGCGCTCAATGCGTTTTTTGCCGACGAGAAGTATCCGTCGCTCTCCGGTACCGCGCGCCCGCGCGACTTCGTCGAATTCCCATCGCAGTTCAACGAGCACTGGGCGCTGTATCCTTCCGTGCTCAAACACTACGCCTTCAACTACCAAACGCACGAGGCGATGCCGCAAGCACTCATCGACAAAATGGAGCGTGCCGCAAAGTTCAACGCCGGGTACTCGATGGGCGAGATCTTGGCGGCCGACGAACTCGACATGGCCTGGCACTCGCTACCGGCAAGTGCACCGCTTCAGGACGTGGACGCTTTTGAGACCCAAGCCCTTACGGCATCCGGAACCGACTTTCCAGACGTGCCTCCGCGCTATCGCTCGACGTACTTCGCGCACATCTGGGCGAGCGGATACGCGGCAGGCTATTACGCGTATATGTGGAGCGAGATGCTCGACGACGACGCGTATCAGTGGTTCCTCGACCACGGCGGCCTCACGCGGGCAAACGGGCAACGCTTTCGGGATATGATTCTCTCCCGCGGCGATTCCGAAGAATACGGCCCCATGTTCCGCGCCTTTTACGGTAAGAACCCGGACGTAGCGCCGCTATTGCAGTTTACGGGATTGAGTGCAGGCACGTGAAACATCGCAACTTCAAAGCCCACTACTTTCAGTTACGCCGGGAGAACGGTACGTGAACGGTCCAGCCGTCCTGCGCTCTGCCTTGAACCTTATTGCTGCTGCCGCGTTGCTTTCGGGATGCGGCGGCCCGCCGCCGCCGATTGCCACGACCCGCTCCGCTTCACCAGTCTCGCCGCTTTCGAGAATCGATCGTGTCGATGAACTGCCGCATCATAAAACGTTTCGCTATGTCGGAAAGCGCCAGCGGTTTCAGGTTCCCGCGCACGTGAACACACTAACGGTCATCGCACTTGGCGCCGCGGGAGCGGCGGCGGGCACCACCAGTTCTGGAAGATCCAACGATTACTTTGGCCGCGGCGGTCGCGTCTATGCGGTGATCCCCGTCACGCCAGGCGAGACGCTCACCGTGGTTGTCGGCGGCCAAGGATCGTCGCTTGGCGGTTACAACGGGGGCGGAGAGCCCGGCCCCGGTTATTACGGGCCCTGCTACGGAGGCGGCGGCGCATCCGACGCACGAGAGAACGGACGCTCCGTAAACGACCGCATCTTGGTAGCAGCGGGAGGTGGCGGGCAAGGCTGCGGCTTCGATAACGCGAGTGG
>DATAQH010000183.1:0-17290 GCA_036264815.1 Candidatus Cybelea sp. | reverse complement strand
GGAGCTGGGCGGTGGGCCGGTCCTCGAGTGCGACGTTTCGAGCGATGCCTCGCTCGCAGCGCTGCGGACGGAGCTGGCCGAAGGCTTTGGGGGGCTCGATGGCCTCGTACATTCGATCGCCTTTGCGAATAAAGAAGATCTGGCCGGAAAGGTCTTCGATACATCGCGATCGGGATTTGCATTGGCGCTCGACGTCTCGGCGTATTCTCTGATCGCGCTGGTCGGCGCGCTGCGCGAGTCCTTCAACGAGGGCGCGTCGATCATGGCGCTGACCTACCTCGGCGCGACCCAGATCGTGCCGAATTACAATTTAATGGGCATCGCGAAAGCGGCGCTCGAGGCGACGGTCCGCTACATCGCGTTCGATCTGGGCGACCGGAGCATTCGCGTCAACGCGATTTCGGCCGGCCCGATCAAAACGGCGAGCTCGCGGCAGGTTGGCGGTTTCTCGAAGATTCTCGAGGTCGTTCCCAAGGTCGCGCCGCTGCGCCGCAACGTTACCGCCGACGACGTGGGCAACATGGCCGTCTTCCTCGCCTCCGATCTGGCCTCGGCGGTTACCGCCGACGTCCATTTCGTCGACGCCGGCTATCACGCAATGGGGATGTATCCGCCGCAGTGACGCGTGTTTCGTAAGATTCTGATCGCGAACCGCGGCGAAATCGCGATTCGCGTCATTCGGACGGCACGCGAGATGGGCATCGAAAGCGTCGCCGTCTATTCCGACGCGGACCGCGACGCATTGCACGTTCGCCTCGCCGACGAAGCGCACGGCATCGGCCCGGCATCGCCCGCCCAGAGCTATCTGGACGGCGAGAAAATTATTGCCGTCGCGGCGCAGTCCGGAGCGCAGGCCGTGCATCCGGGATACGGCTTTCTCGCGGAGAACGCACCCTTCGCCCGCCGAGTCGTCGACGCCGGTTTAGCGTGGATCGGTCCGCACGCCGATGCGATCGGCGCGATGGGCGACAAACTCCGCGCGCGCAACGCAATGCGCGCGGCAAACGTTCCTTCGGTCCCGGGCGGACTCGAGGCGATCGCCGACGTCGCCGCGGCGCGAGCCGCCGCCGAGCGGTACGGACTTCCGCTGGCGCTCAAAGCCTCCGCGGGAGGCGGTGGAAAGGGGCTCAAGGTCGCGCACCGCGCCGAAGAGATCGCGTCCGCCTTCGAAACTGCACGCCGCGAGGCGCGCGCCTACTTCAAGGACGATACGATCTACGCCGAGCGGTATTTGGAGAATCCAAAGCACGTCGAACTGCAAGTCCTGGCGGACAAACACGGTAACGTCGTACACGTCGGCGAGCGCGACTGTTCGCTGCAGCGCCGCCACCAAAAGCTGTGGGAGGAGACGCCCGCGCAGATTCCTGACAGCGTGCGGGCCGCTATCCGCGAAGCGGGCGTGCGCGCCGCCAAAGCCATCGGCTACGACTCGGCCGGAACGATCGAATGCCTCGTCTCCGGCGACGAGTTCTACTTCCTCGAGATGAACACGCGCATTCAGGTCGAGCACACGGTAAGCGAGATGATCTCCGGGCTCGATCTCGTGCGCGAGCAGATTCGCGTGGCGGCCGGCGAGGCACTCGGGTTTTCTCAGAGCGATCTCACTTTTCGCGGCTTTTCGATCGAAGGGCGGATCAACGCGGAGGACCCCGCAGCGGGGTTCCAACCGTCGCCGGGGACGATCGCCGCGTATCGCGAGCCCGGCGGTCTGGGCGTGCGCGTCGACTCCGCGGCGTATCCGGGATGGACGATACCGCCGGACTACGATTCGCTGATCGCCAAACTCATCGTCTGGGCGCCGACGCGCGCCGAAGCCATCGCGCGGCTGCGCCGGGCGATCGACGAATACGTCGTCGAGGGCGTGCCGACGACGCTTCCGCTGTTGCGCGCGCTCTGCGATCTACCCGCAGTCAGCGACGCATCGTACGGCACGGCGACGCTCGAACGATTCGCGGCGAGCTTCACGCCGGTCGCGCGTAACGGTCTGCACCTGCCCGCGACTCCGGCCGCCCCGCAACAACGCCTAGCGCCGCGGCTCGGCGCGATGCGCAAGCGCGCGAGCGCGTCGAGCGGTAACGACGTGCGCTCGCCGATGCACGGTCTGGTCGTCGAGGTCAAGGTTGCACCTGGCGACAAAGTAACGGAAGGTCAGGTCGTCGCCGTCGTCGAGGCGATGAAGATGATGAACGAGATTCGCGCGCATCGTGCAGGCCGCGTCGGTGCCGTACACGCGAGCGCCGGGTCGACGGTCGAGAGCGGCTCCGCGCTCGTGACGCTGCGCGATCCGTAAGGGGCTGCGCGCCTCTTCTACGGCGCGCGCGTTCCCTCGATGTCGCGCCCGTTTTGATGCAGCGTCAACGACGTAATCGTGCCGGCGGCGTTGCGATTGAAGCTTATCTGCGCGTAGACGGCTTTATAGAAAAACGCATCCTTAGCCGAGGCGTAGACCGGGACCGATGCCTGGCCGCTGAGCTCTACGAAGAGCTGGGCGTCCTGCAGCGTCACGGTGAACGTCCCGAACGCATTTCGATAACTCCCGACGTACTGCCGTAAGAGGCTGGGATCGAGGCGAACTTCCGGGGGGAACGGCGAGGGAATCGTCGAGACGACCGCCGCACCGCGCGCGTCGGCCCGCGTTGCGGGCACGATCTGGCCGCCTTGGAGGATCCAGAGCCCAACGACGCGTTTATCCTGACGGACGAAACGTACGGTCGCACCGACGAGATCGGAAAAGTACGTGTCCGCATCGATCCGGCTCAGCATCACCTGCTGCTGGCCGGCAAGCTGCAGCGAGAGGTCGCCGTTTTGCGGGAGCGAGCGAACGTGCATCGCAATCGCTCCGCTCGCATTGCAATAGACGCCCGCAAAGGAACCCGGGTCGGTCTCCCCCTTCTGTGCGGCGGGGCACTCCCCGCGGAGCGGTTCGCTGGGGAAGAGCACGTGGGCTGCAATATCGTCTACAGCGGGTCCGTTACCGAGCACGACGACTCCGGTTAGACGGTCTCGCGAGATCGCGACGGCCGCGTTAAAGCCTTCCGTCGACCCGTTGTGGCTAATCGTACCCGTCGCCGAGCTGATATTCCAGATCAGACCGATCTGATGTCCGGTCTCGCCGTCGGCGCGCGGCTGCTGCGCGAATAAGCATTCCGCCGCCAGCGGCCCACTCCCCATGTTGGCGCGCAGATACTTCAGCATGTCGTTGAGATCGGAGGCGAGCCCGCCGGCCGGAGCGATCGCGTCGGTGCGCCAAGCTGGAACGACGTTTCCGGCGAGATCGTGCCCGGCCGCCAGCCGCGCGGGCAGCGCCGAATCGGTCAGGATGAGCGCCGAGTCACTCATAGCCAAGGGATCGAGCACTTCGCGAGCGAGCAGCTGGGGATACGTCAACCTTGCGCTTCTGGCGATCAGCGCGCCGAGCAGTCCGACGCCGTAGTTGGAGTACTCGTATTGCGCCCCGGGGTCTCGCGTCAACGTGTAGCCGTTCAAGAATGCGTACATTTCCTCGTCGGCGTATTGCGCGTATGGATCGTCGGGCGAACCGTTGAGGTTTGTAGGCAGACGCGGCAAGCCGGAGCGCTGCTCCGCTAAATCGAGCAGCGTAATCTGCTTTCCGTCTTTGCTCGGCGCGCGAACGCCGGACGGTAAAAACTCGGCGATCGGAGCGTCGAGCGCGATCTGCTTCGCGAGCACCATGCGCGCGAGGGCGGTTGCGGTAAATGTTTTGGTGACCGAGCCGATCTCGAAGAGCGTCTCTGCGTCTGCGGCGCGGCCCTTGCCGTCGCTTCCCGCGAAGTAGAGGCTTTGTTTCCCGTGGTCGATGACGCCGACGGCGATGCCGGTACCCGGCGTACCGGCAACGCGCCGGTCGAGTGCCGCTTGCAGCGCCGACGCCGCGGCGACCGCCCCTAAAAGCGCTATCACGCTTGCGCCTTAGCGGACCCGCGGCGGGCGCCCTGCTGCGCGGCGGCGTAGTACGGCCCGATGCCCCGCGAACTCAACGCCTCGGGAATTCCAATCGAGCCGGTCTACGATGCGGTCGAAGGAACGCCGCACGGTCTGGGCGAGCCCGGCGAGTTCCCGTTCGGCCGCGGCATTCGCAAGGACATGTACCGCGGTCGCCTCTGGACGATGCGCCAATACGCGGGGTTCGGTACGGCCGCCGAATCGAACGCGCGCTATCGCTACCTTTTAGAGCGCGGCCAGACGGGGCTTTCGGTCGCCTTCGATTTGCCGACGCAGCTCGGTTACGACTCCGACGCGCCGCAGGCGCGCGGCGAGGTCGGAAAAGTCGGCGTCGCAATCGACTCGATCCTCGATATGGAGAGGCTGCTCGACGGCGTCCCGCTCGACCGCGTTACCGTCTCGATGACGATCAACGCGCCGGCGGCAATTCTCTTGGCGCTCCTGCTGGCCGTTGCGCGCCGCCGAAACATTCCGTTCGAGAAACTCGGCGGCACCGTGCAGAACGACGTGCTCAAAGAGTACGTCGCGCGCGGAACCTACATCTATCCTCCGCAGCCCTCGATGCGCCTCGTTACCGACGTGATGTCCTACTGCGCCCGGGAAGTACCCCAGTGGAACGCGATCTCCGTCTCGGGTTATCACATCCGCGAAGCGGGATCGACCGCCGTCGAAGAGATCGCCTTTACGCTCTCCAATGGAAAGGCGTATCTGCACGCAGCACGAGAGGCGGGCCTCGCGCTCGAGGAGGTCGCCCCGCGCATCTCCTTCTTCTGGAACGCGCACAACGATTTCTTCGAAGAGATCGCAAAGTTTCGCGCCGCGCGTTATCTTTGGGCGGCGATCGTGCGCGACGACTTCGGCTGCCGCGATCCGCGCTCGCAGATGCTTCGCTTTCACACCCAGACCGGCGGCTCGACCCTCACCGCACAGGAGCCCGATAACAACGTCGTGCGCGTTACGCTGCAGGCACTCGCGGCGGTTCTAGGGGGCACCCAGTCGCTGCATACCAACGGTAAGGACGAAGCGCTCGCGCTGCCGACCGCGCAGAGCGCAAAGGTTGCCCTGAGGACGCAGCAGATCATCGCGTACGAGTCCGGCGTGGCCGACGTCGTCGATCCAATGGCCGGATCCTACTATCTCGAAACGCTTACCAACGACTTGATCGACCGCGCGGCGGCCATCATCGGCGAGGTCGACGCGATGGGCGGCAGCATTGCCGCAATCGAAAGCGGCTGGATGCAGGCGCGGATTGCCGACTCTTCCTACGCCGCGCAGCAGGCGGTCGAACGCGGGGAACAGGTCGTGGTGGGCGTCAACAAATTTGCCGAGGAGTCCGGCGACGCGCCGATTCCGCTGCAGCAGGTCGACGATCGCCCGGAACGCGAGCAGGTCGCGCGACTGCGCGAGCTGCGCGAATCGCGCAACGCGCAAACCGTCGACCGGCGTTTGAGAGACGTGCGCGCAGCCGCCGCGGGGGGTGGGAATCTCATGCCGTTCTTCGTCGACGCCGTCGACGATGGCGCGACGCTCGGCGAAATCTGCAACGTGCTGCGGGACGTCTTCGGAACGTATCGCGCCAAGGAGGTGATCGCGTAGGGGTTATTATCGGAGACGGCGCGTAGGCGGCGAATACGATCGATCCAAAGTTTGGATTTGTAACGGCTCGATTGCCGCGTCTCAATATATTGCTCCACAGGAGGCGACCGCACCCTCCGCCAGAATCGGTTCGGGCTATGGAGATCGATCACGTCGCGATCGTCGTCAAGGACCTCGAGGCCACGCTGCGGCTCTATACCGAGACGCTGGGCTTCAAGGAAGTCTATCGTGAGATCGTCTTCGACCAAGGCGTCGAGGCGGTAGGCCTGGAGGCCGGCTCCTCCGTCATCGAGCTCCTTCTTCCTCTCGACGAAAACTCAGCAATCGCGCGGTATCGTGGAGATTCGGCAACAAAACTGCATCACACGGCCTACCGCGTGGCGGACATCGAAGCGGCCCTAGTCGAACTCAAGGCGAAGGGCGTACGGCTGATCGATGAGCACGCGCGGCACGGCGCCAACGGGAGCTTGATCGCTTTCCTGCATCCAAAGGCGACCGACGGTGTGCTCATCGAACTCTGCCAGCCGCATCCGCTCAAATAAGACGCTAACAACCACTTGATCTCGGGAAGGTCTCAACATCGCCGGCGCGCCCTGGCATGGTCGACGCTCGCTTCGGCCGCGCTTCATCTCATTTTCTTGACGCTCGTCTTCTACGAGTTGGCGCACCTGATCGTACCGCGCGGCTCGAAAGAGACCGTCTCAGAGACGACGACGGTGACGATTCATCGCCAGGCACCCTCCCCGCCTCCGCCGGCGCCCAAGCACGTCAGCCACGTGCGCGTCGTTCGACACGCCGCGGCGCCCCGGGCCCGTGCGCCCAGACGCGAGCTGGCAAAGGCCGTTACCTACCGCGCACCGCCCCTGCCCCAGCACCATCCAGAAATTCCAACCAAAATCGAGCGCGATCAGGCTGGATTCGAAAAAGAAGTCGCACAACTCAACAAGCAAAACGACATCCACGCGATTCCGACGATCGATCCCGGCACGCAGCAGTCGGCTACCAAAGACTACGGTTTCGCGGCGCCTTCGTCGTTGCGCGGCGAAGAGCACGGCAACGGCATTATCACGCCGACCCGGCGCTGGCACGATAATGGAAACGACTGCTATTACGGCCGTTACGAGTTCACGTATCCCGACGGCGCCATGGAGTACGGCGACATCGAGTGGCCGTTCTGCTACGACCCGGAATCCGACCCGTTCAAGGAATCGCCGCACGAGATTCCGTTTCCGTTGCCGCTGGCGGGATATAAGCTGCCGCCCGGTACGCAACTTCCGCCGATCGAAAAGTCGGTCTACGAACACTGGGCCGCGGCCGCCGGCGTTACCTCATCGCCGTAGGATCGATTGCGATAGACCGTTGAGCACGAACTGCACCGCGAGTGCGGCCAGGATAATTCCGAGCAGCCGGCTGATCACGTGGATGCCAGTCGTACCGATTACTCGCAGCAGAATCGAGGACCCCCGCATGCACGCCCACGTAACGGCAAGCGCGACGACGTACGCCAGTACGACGATCGAGAGATCGAGGCGATCGCCGTGCGAGAGATTCACGAGCAGCAACACGGTCGCGATCGTGCCCGGGCCGGCGATCATCGGCACGGCTAAAGGAAAGACCGCTGGATTCTCGGTCTGCGCCGCCTCGCGTTCCTCGGCCTCGGTGCGCTTGGCGCCCGTCGGGCGCGCGAAGAGCATATCGATCGCGATGAGAAAGAGCAGGATGCCGCCGGCGATCGTGAACGCCGGCAGTGTAATACCGAGCGAGTTGAGGATCAGACGCCCGACGACGCCCATGAAAAGGATGACTCCCGCGCCGACGAGTATCGCTTGATCGACGATTTGATTGCGGCGCTCCGGCGCCAGACGCGCGGTCGCCGCGATCGTCATCGGGATCATTCCGATCGGATCGATGATCGTAAATGCGGTGGCGAATGCGGTAGCGACGAAAGCGGCGTCCATGCTGCGACGACAGGGTATCCTTTCCTCGAGGCAAACGTCAAGGGCTCCATGCATACGGCGCGTAATGATGACGTCGAACTTGCCTACGACATTGAGGGCAAAGGGCCGGACCTTCTCTTGATCGCGGGGCCGGCGGCGATATGAAAAATGCCCACACGATCGAGGATCTGCGCAGGGCGGCGAAGCGCCGCCTGCCGCGCGTCGTCTTCGACTATATCGACGGCGGCGCCGACGGCGAGATCACGATGCGCGAGAACTGCGCGGTCTTCGATCGCGTGCGCTTTCGACCGCGCAATGCCGCCGCGATGGGCAGTGTCGATCTGCACACGACCCTGCTCGGCATGACGATCGATCTGCCGTTCTTGCTCGCGCCTGTCGGCAGCAGCCGCCTTTTTTTCCCGCGCGGCGAGTGCGTGGCGGCGAAGCAGGCCGGAAAAGCCGGCACCGGTTACGTCCTGTCGACGCTCTCCGGCAGCCGCCTCGAAGAGGTAAAGATCTCGACGAAAGGACCGGCGTGGTATCAGCTCTATCTCTTGGGCGGACGCGAAGCCGCCGAAGCGGCGATCGGCCGCGCTCGCGCCGCCGGATACTCCGCGCTCGTCGTGACGATCGACACGGCGGTCGCGGGGCAGCGAGAGCGCGATCTGCGCAACGGCGGCCGCGAACTCGTTAGTGGAGAGCTGCTCGCGATGCTGCCGTACGCGTGGCAGATGCTCGTGCGGCCTGCGTGGATGATCGACTTCTTGCGCGACGGGGGAATGATGAAGTTTCCCAACGTCGTTATTCCTGGTAAAGGGCCGTTGCCGTACGAAGACGTCGGCGCCGCGCTCGAGCGCTCGACGGTCACCTGGGAGGACCTCGGCTGGATTCGCGAGGTATGGGGCGGGCCGATCGTGATTAAAGGCGTATTGACGGCACACGACGCTCGGCGCAGCATCGACGCCGGCGCCGAAGCGGTCGTGGTTTCGAATCACGGGGGCCGGCAACTCGACTGCGTCGCATCGACGCTCGCGGCGCTTCCCGAGGTCGTCGACGCCGTTGCGGGGCGTGCCGAGGTCTATCTCGACGGCGGCATACGCCGCGGCAGCGATGTCGTCAAGGCGCTCTGTTTGGGAGCGCGCGCCGTTCTGATTGGCCGAGCGTATGCTTACGGCCTTGGCGCCGCCGGCGGTCCCGGCGTGCTGCGCGCGATCGAGATCCTTCGCAGCGGCGTCGTTCGCACGCTGCGCCTTCTGGGCTGTCACGACGTTTCCGCGCTGGATCGTTCGTACGTCGAATTGCCAGCGCGACTCTAGGGACGTGTCCCGCTTACAATCCGGTGGGCCAAGGCCGTCGCCTTGAAATACCGGCTGGGGCCGAAGTGACGCTGCTCGTACGAGGGAAGATGCCGCGCGACGGCATCGCAATCATCGGCAGCCGCACGCCGCCGCTCGAAGCATGGACGTTTGCCTACCAACTCGCGAAGCTTTTGGGTGAACCGATCGTCGCGGGGCTCGCCCCGGGAATCGACGTCGCAGCGCATCGCGGTGCGCTCGCCGCCGGCCTTCCGACGGTCGCGTTCGTCGGCTACGGTTTCGGCGCGACCGATCCCCCGGAGCACGCGGTACTCGAGGCCGAGATCGTTGCGTCCGGCGGCGCGGTCGCCACGCTGCTCGCGCCTGGGACGCCGGCCTCGCCGCAATCGCGCATCGAGCGGGATCGGCTGCAGGCGGAATACTCCCGAGCCGTCGTGCTCGTCTGCACCGAGATCGGCGGCGGCGCAATGTACGCAATGCGTTTCGCCCGAGCGCTGCGCAAACCGCGATTCGCGGTCGAACCGCCGTACGACGACCCTCGGTGGGCCGGAAACCGCGTCTGTTTAGAAGCGGGCGCGCGTCCGCTGCCGTTCGACGTCGAAGGAGCGCGCCGAGCGCTACAGGTTCGGAGCGATCGCGATATCGAGTGAGGTCTCGAACGTACGGCTCCAGGGGAGTCCGATCGATATTGCCGCGATGTGGTATCCGGGGTAGAGCCGATCGAGAATTTGCGCGGCGTCGTTCCAGAGCAGCGTTCGATCGAGCCGCGCGATCGGTTCGGCAACGGCGGGCGCGAGCAGCGTGTGATCGGCGACGCCTTGCGCGGCCAGCGTCGCGTTCAGGAGCGGACGAACCTCATCGTGGAAGGCGTAGTCGTCGACGAAGCGCGTCAGCGTAAAAGCGCGGTGCGCGAGCGCATCGTACGTGTGAAGGCGGCGACCCGCGCCTGCGGCAATCGCTTCGGCGAGCGCCGTACCCACCGTGTTCGCATTGGTATTCCACGACGAGTAGGCGTCGAGCCGCGTGGCGAGCCCGGAGGCCAGCAGCTGCCGCGCAAAGCGCGCCTGATCGTCATAGGAGGTTAAATACGAGAGATCGGCGAGCGCAACGGATCGCGTCCGCGCGTCGGATTGCATCTGCGCGCTCAGCGCGTCGTCGAGCGCCGCCGTCGTACCGGGCACACGCACGTAGAGCACGATATCCGGCGAGTCGTCGTCGCGGACGCCGCCGCAGACGCCGATCAGCGCCTCGATCGCGGTCGAAATCGGCGCATATTCGATCTTATCCTGATACGAGGCCCCCGCCGGCGTCGAGTAGCGCACGGCGATACGCGGCGTCCAGCGCGCCGCTCGGGCCAGCGCATGCGCGACGAGCGCCATCCCCAGCTCGTCGGCGCCCGGCTCGATCGAGGCGTGCTCCGAGAGATTCTGCGCCTCGAGCTCGGATTGGAGCAGCGCGACGTCACGAACGTGAAGCCCGACCGGTCCCGCGTCGTCCTGTCCGAGCACGAGCCGGTCGATCGTTCCGTCCGCGGTCAGCTTCAGCAACAGCCGGTCCACCGCGAGATTGCGTGCCCGCGTCGCGAGATACGCATCGAGCGTCGCATCGCCGGCCAGTTCGCGCAGATGCTGCGCTCTCGCGGCTTCGCTGGGCAGCGGCGGGTCGTGCAGATTCGCGTAGTCTTGCAAGTACGACCACGTCGGGTAGGCGGCGAAGTACGGGGTGCCGGCCGGAATGCCGGTCGGCGCGAGCCGCATAACGGTGCCGAAAGCACCGATCCAAGAGCTGGGGTATTCTTGACGCAGATGCGCGAACTCGCGAAAGCGAGAGTACGCATCGGCGTACGAAGGTCCGGGAACGCGCGAGGGAATGAGCCCACCGTACGCCAGCATGTCGGTCGAGATCACGAACGCGTCTGGCCGTTCCCGCGCGGCCGTTTGGTTGAGCCAGGCGATCAACGCATCGGGCTGCCCGGCGACGAGAAAGTTTCCGGCGAGTTCGTTCGGCGGCGCGGCGATTCTCACGCCGGCTATGCGCCCGAGCATCTCCGGCAGCGCAAAGGTGACCGGACGATCGTCCATCGGCAGAAAGACGATCGAGGCGAGAAGCACGGCGGCGAAATTCATTGCAGCAGCGGCCGCAACGCTCCGTCGCAACGCTCGAGGAGTCCCCGGGCCTCGGCGGCGTCGACGTGCCGGAGCTCCATGACGACCGCGACCTTCACGCGTCCTTCCGCTGCAGCGAGGAGCTCGCGTGCTTGCGGCTCGTCGACGCACGCGAGACGTTCGACCAAGCGCAGCGCGCGGGCGCGCAGCTTCCGATTGCTCGCGACGACGTCGACCATCAAGTTGTCGTAAACCTTTCCGAGCCGGATCATGACTCCGGTCGAGATCGCGTTGAGCGCGATCTTCTGCGCCGTGCCGGCCTTCAACCGAGTGCTTCCGGTAAGGATCTCCGGGCCGGTCTCCAGCACGATCGCCCGACTTGCCGCGAGCGCGAGGGGCGAGCCGGCAACGCTCGTCAGAGCGACCGTGAAAGCGCCGCGCTCCTTCGCGTGAGCGAGCGCGGTGACGACGAACGCTGCCGAACCTGAGGCGGAGAGCCCGACGACGGCGTCGTGCGGACGGATGAAATCGCGAACGACCGCGGCACCGCCCTCCGAATCGTCTTCGGCGCCCTCCATCGACCGCACGAGCGCCGCTGCGCCGCCCGCAACATGCGACTGCACGAGTTCCGGCGGCGTTCCGAAGGTCGGCGGCATCTCGGACGCATCGAGCGTGGCGATACGTCCGCTGCTTCCCGCGCCGACGTAGTGCAGCTGCCCGCCGCCGCGCAACCGCCGGGCGATCTCCTCGATCGCGCCGGCGATCGCGAGCGTCTGCCCGAGCACCGCGTCGACCGCCTCGCGCTGGTCGGCTGCAATCAGCGCGACGAACTGCTCGGTATTCAAACAATCGAGTCCGCCGCTCTTCGAGCTCTCTCGCTCCGTCGGGGGAAGGTGCGTCACGATACGGCCGCCAGCTCACGGGCGAGGGCGAGCGCACCGGCAAACGGTTCGGCTCGCTCGTCGACGACGGTCACGTCGAGCCACTCCTCGGCGATCCGTTGTTCCAAACGCTGCGAGAGCGCGTTGCGCTCGCGAAGCAGTCCGCCGGCAAACGCGAGCGGCAATCCCGGACGCCCACATTTTTCAACGATCGACGCAATCAGCTCCAGCAAGTCTTCGGCGGCTTCGTGCACGATGCGCAGCGCGTAGGCGTCGCCATCCGCGGCCTGTTCGAGAACGATACGCGCGTGGCCGGCGATCTCCACGACCGGCGACGGCAAACGATAGAGGCGCGCGAGCAGCTCTCGATCGCCGGCGTCGACCTGCTCGCGCAGTCCGGCCGCGCCGATCGCGTAACCCGAACCACGGTCGCCGAGGAGATAACCGTATCCGCCCGCGAACAGACTGCTGCCGTCGACCTCCGCGTACGCGATCGAACCCGTACCGGCGATCAACACGATACCGTCGTCCGCGTGCACCACCGCACGCAACGCGATGCGCGCGTCGTGCGTCACCGCAATCGGCACGCCGGGGAATCGCGTTTCGAGGCAACCGCGAAGCCGGTCTTGCACGTTCTCCGAGCCGGCGCCGGCAATGCCGGCGACGATCGCATCGGCGCAAGCTCCCGCGAGAACGCTCTCGATCGCGTTCGCGACGACTTGCGCGGCGTCGTCGAGGCCGACGACGTTGGGATTCGCGGGCTTCGCTTCGACCGTTCGCACGAGCTGCGGCCCGCGAGCCATAGCCGCGATGGTACGGCTGCCGCCCGCATCGACGCCAACGAAGAGATTGGGCTGCTCGACGTCCAATAGGGGCCCGGGTGCGTTTGGCATTGGTGCTTCTTTATGCGCTCGCGCAGGCTGGTTCCCCGTCACGTTCGCAGTTGCCGCCGGCGTGGTTCGATCCGTTCTGCGCCGTGTCGGTTCAAGCCGTGCCGTGGGACGTCAAGAGCAACGCCCCGGCGAGCGCTGCCACGGCTGACGGCCTCGCGGTCGAGCTTTCCTCGGAGAGCGCAAACCGGCTCGACGTGCACGTCACGCTAATCGGCGACACAAATGCCTACGATCTCCTCCTGCAGCGGGTCTCGCTTTCGGGTCACGAGCCCGGACTTCGCTCCCGCCCGTACCTCGCTCAGCTGCCCAAGGGCGACGCCATTCGCTACGCGTTTGTCGACTCGTATACCAGCGGCTCGTCGACGACGAACTGTCCCTCCGAGCCGGTAAAGGTCGAGGCGGCCGCAAACACCGGCTCCGGTCCACAGCGCCCGAATCCCTCCGATCGCGTCGTGGCCGTCTATAAGCAGGCGATTGGGCCGCTAAAATGCGGCAAGGAGTTCGAGAGCCCGGCGCTCGCCGGCGCTTCGGTGGCCGAAGCAAACGGCGTCGACAAACCGCGCACGAGCTTCATCATGGCGTTCGTCAACGCCAACGGCGACGTCGTGAAGACGTACGTGTGGCAATCCAGCGGCATCGACTATCTCGACACCGCTGCGGCGCTCGCGGCCGAGCGTTCCCGATACACGCCGGGTACGCTGCTATGCACGCCCGTGGTCGGCACGTATCTCTTCCGCGCCGACTTCAAGCCGTAGTTTCTCGAACAGATCGGGCAGATCGTGGGGTGCGAGCGCGCCCAGCACGACGCCGCGCCGCGCGCCCGTTGCCGACGGAACGTTCGCGGCGCGCCCGCGCAGCGTCTCGTAACCGAGCACCGCAAACGCGATTGCCTCTTTTGCGTCTGCCGGCAACCCCAGCGCGTCGCTGCGTTCGAGCCGCGCGGGCGCAATGCGCGCGGCCAACCGCTGGAGCAAAAACGAATTGCGCGCGCCCCCGCCGCTGACGACCAGCGTCGCGCCCCGAAAGCCCGCGCGGCGAATAGCGAAGGCGATCGCGACGGCGGTCAGCTCGGTCAGCGTCGCCGCGCCGTCTTCGAGCGTCAATCCATCGAGCCGGGCGGCGTGCTTTAAGAGATACTGCTGCCCGAAACGCTCGCGTCCGGTCGTCTTCGGCGGCGGCGCGAGAAAGTACTCATCGCCCAGCATCGCTTCGAGCGCGCCCTCGTGCGCGTGGCCGGTTCGCGCAAGCGCGCCGTCCTCGTCGAAGCAGCGCCGGCCGGCGGTGCGCTGGGCTAGGAATGCATCGAGCAGCATATTGCCCGGACCGGTATCGAACGCAATTACCTCGTTGGCGTCGGCACCTTTGCGCAACAGCGTCACGTTGGCGATGCCGCCGAGATTGAGGGCGACGCGATCCTCGCCGGCGGAGCCGAGCAGCAGCCCGTCGACATACGGAACGAGCGGGGCGCCGTGCCCGCCCGCGGCCGTATCGGCGCTGCGAAAATCGTAGCAGACCGTCGCATTGACGGTTTCGCGGATGACGAAGGCGTCGCCGATCTGCAGCGTCACGTGCGCGGTCCCGTCGTGCCAGATCGTCTGCCCGTGCGAAGCGACGAAGTCGACTCGTTCGCCGCAGCGCATCTCGTCGGCCGCACGCGCGTAGGCGCGGCCGAGCGCGCCGTGCAGGTTCGCAATCGCGGCTACGCTCCCGGCGTTCGGCGGCAGGGCGGCGACGAGATCCTCTTTCAGTGACGGCGCATACGCGAACGTCTCGAAGCGCAGGAGCTCGAGCGCATAGCTTCCCGCGCGCGGCTCGATGCGAAGCAGCGCAGCATCGATTCCGTCGAGCGAAGTGCCGCTCATGAGGCCGATAGCGATCACCTCAGGCTGAGATCCTCGATCATCGCTTCGTAGAAGCGCAGGCGCAGGCTGCGCTCGGCGCTCGGCGTCGCCTCGCGCCCGAAATAGACGCCGTTGGTCAGCAACACCCCCGACACGTCGCGCGCGGGATCGGCCCAGACGCAGGTGCCGACGAAGCCGGTGTGCCCGAACGACGCCTCGTCCATCCAACGCCCGCACGAGTTTTCGTCGTTGGTTTTGAGCGCCCACCCCAAGGCGCGGCGGAGGGTAGGATCGTAAGCCTGTTCGCTCACCGCTTCGCGTGCAAGCGGCTCCGGCAGCAAGGCGCAGACGCGCCCCGCAAACGGGGCGAGGTACGATTCGGCCATCCGGGCTACGCCCGCCGCCGATCCAAAGAGTCCCGCGTGGCCCGCCGCGCCGCCCATAAGGTAGGCTTTCTCATCGTGAACGAATCCTTGCACGCGTCCCCGCCACGAGTCTTCTTCGGTGGCCGGGATCTCGAGACGCTCGCGCGACGATGGCCGGAAGGCGACCGTACCGCCAAAGGCTGCGCGAACGAGCGCGTCGAGCGAACGGCCGGCGATCCGTTCGATCGCAACACCGAGCGCGATGAACCCGAGATCGCTGTAGATCACGCGGTCGCCGGGCGCGCCGAGGAGGGGCGTTGTGAGCGCGAAGCCTTCGACGTTCTCATCGAGGATCGCGCGGTAGTCGGCGCCCGAGTTCATCCCCGAGTCGTGCGCGAGCAGCATCCGAGCCGTGATGGCCACGTGCGGTCCAATCTTCCACTCCGGCAGAACCGTCCAGAGCGGATCGTCGAGCGACAGCCGGTTCTGCGCGACGAGCTGCAGCGCGAGCGTGGCGACGAATAACTTCGTCAGCGATGCGAGATCGAAGCGGGTGTCGCAGTAGACTTGCCGGCCGCGGGCGTCGTCGCGCGTTACGCCGTATGCGCGTTCGAAGACGACGCGGCCGCGGTGCTCGATCCGGGCCACCGCGCCGGTGAACTCGTCGCCGTTCCCCGCGCGCAGCGCAGCGTCGACGCGTGCGAAGTGTTCTTGCTCGGTTTGAACCACTTGGCTAAACCTTCAGCTCGACGGGAAGTTTGCCGGTGGGCATGCTATTGCCGAAGAGCACGTCGGCGAGGCCGCCGATCGATGCGGCGTCGTCCCCGTAGGCCGCAAGCAGGTGGCGCGCACCTGCAAAGAGCGGCAAGTCGTATGGCTCGAGCAGCGAAACGGCCACGGCGTCGGGATAGCGCGCAACGAGGGCAGCGATCGCTTCGGCCTGCGACGCGTGCAGATGCGCGCGGCGCGCGAGCAATATGGGACGGCGATCGCTTTGCGCGAGCGAAGCGAACGCACGTTCCAGTTCCGCAGCGCCGGGATCGCGCGAGAGAGTAAGCTCGGCGAGCGCCGGCGCCTCGCGCTTTAACGACGCCGTCTCGCTACCGAAGGAGACGGCGCACGACGTGAGCGGACTCGCTTCGGGCACGCCGCGCAGCACCGTGATCGCGCGCCGTGCGATCTCTCGTCCGATGTTGGGATGCGGCGGAAAGGCGTCGAGCGGCGCGGGCGACTTCGCCGCTTCGCGCAGCCGTACGACGCGCGCGTGCGCCTCCTCCAAACGCGCGAGCGGCAGACGCCCCCGCGCGACCGCCGCCTCGATATCCGCGGCGGCGGCCAACGCGAGCTCAATGCTGTGGCTGAAGATCAGCAGATCCGAACCCGCGTTGAGCGCGTCGACCGGCGACGCAGGGGCGATCGCCTTCATCTCGAGACAATCGGTAACCAGCACACCGCGAAAGCCCAGCTCGGAGCGCAAGAGCTCCGTCGCGATGCGCCGGGAGAGCGTCGCGGGCCTTTCGCGATCGAGGCACGCAACGACGACGTGCGCGCCCATGATTGCAGCGGCGTCGCGCGCAATCGCGGCAAACGGCGCGACGTCGCGCCCACGCAGCGTCGCTTCGTCGACGTCGAGCCAGGGGCGCGCGTCGTGCGAATCGACGGCGGTCGCGCCGTGCCCGGGAAAGTGCTTGTAGCACGGCAGTATGCCGCCGCTCGTCAAGCCGCCCGCGAAGGCCGCTCCGAGCGCAGCGACGCGCTGCGGATTGGATCCGAAAGAGCGTGTGCCGATCACCGTGTTTGCCGGGTCGAGCGCCAGATCGAGCACCGGCGCAAAATCGAGCGTGCAGCCGGCGCGGCGCAGATCGAAAGCGGTCTGCTCGCCGGCGCGGCGTGCGAGCTCGGCGTCACCCGTGGCGCCGAGCGCCATCATCGACGGCATCGTCTCCACGCCACCCTCGAGACGTGCGACGCGCCCTCCTTCTTGATCGATCGCGATCAGCGAACGATCGCCGTACCGCTCGCGAATCGCATCGGTAAAGGCGCGCAGCTCCGAGGCCGAGGTGCCGTTTCGCGAAAACATCAGGTAACCGGCGAAGCCCGCCCATTGCGGCTTCGGGGGTTCGGTCAATCCGGTGAGGATGACGCCGCGAGCGAGCACCGCGATGTCACTCACCGGCGCGCCGCCCCGTTTGCATCAAAGTGACGAACCCAAGCTGCCGGCAGGTCGAGCGCCACGCGGTCGCCTGGCTGCGTGCGATCGTCGCCGGGGACGCGCGCAACGATCGAGCCGCGAGCGGTCTCGACCTCGAGGTAGAGGTCGGCGCCCGGACGCTCGCGCCGAGCGACGCGACCGCCGAGCGCGCCGTCGGAGGCGAGGCGAACGCGTTCGGCGC
>DATAQH010000174.1:0-19619 GCA_036264815.1 Candidatus Cybelea sp. | reverse complement strand
CCGATAAAAACCCCAACGTCGTCCCGAGCGCGAACGCCGAAAAACCCGATATGTAGCCTCGCGCGGCTGGACGTAACGCTTCGGAGACGCTCGTCGCGCCGCATGCGGCGCTCCTACTGCCGGCCTCCTTCGGGGAAGGCTACTTCTTCTGGGGGACGCAGTAGGTCTGCGCCGCATTATAGGCCGTGTCTACGGCCTGATCTTCGCTTTTATCGATGACCGCGCGCTGCGGATAGTAGTGCAGCCACTCTTTGGAGTCTCGCATCGCCGGCGCTTCGGTCATCTCGCGTTCGCTGAATCCGCCCATCGGCGGGTTCGCGCGCGAGATGTTGTAGTCGAGCATGGCGTGGTAGAGGTTCTCGAGGTCGATCGCCAGCTGGCGCTGATGATCGTAGACGGTCTGCAGCTGCCACGAGGCTTGCTGCACCGCGGCAGTCGCCTTCGGGTCGGTCGTCTGGGTCGCGCCTTCGCGCAATGCCTTGATGTTGGACTGGATTCCCGCCAGCGAGTTGTTGAGCGTTACCTCCTGACGGTAGACGCTGTCGCGCACGTGCAGGAACTGCTGGACGTAGTTGGTCGTGTAGAAGAGCGCGTTGAGGTCGTCGAGCTGAACCCCGACCGTGTCCAGGACACGGTCGTTGGCCAGCATCGGCATCAGCGCACCGTTGAAGTGGTCCGCGAGGGAGTTGCAGTAGGGCGAGGAGATCACGGTAATGATCGTCGGCAGCTCGCGCTCGTCGGGGCTAGGCGAAGGTGAGGGGTTCGCGGCGAGCAGCGCCGCAAACATTATCGGGAGTACCAAGTTATTCGTTCGTCCAGTAATCCTTGAGGGCTTTACCTCGCGACGGATGGCGCAGTTTGCGCAGTGCCTTGGCCTCGATCTGCCGGATGCGTTCGCGCGTCACGCCGAACTCTTGTCCGACTTCCTCGAGGGTCCGCTGATGGCCGTCCTCGAGGCCGAAGCGCAGAACCAATACCTTCCGCTCGCGCTCGGTAAGATTCTGCAAGACGTCCTGCATCTTCTCTTTGAGAAGCATTACAGATGCGGCCTCGGCAGGCGCGACTGCTTCTTGATCTTCAATGAAGTCGCCCAGGTGAGAGTCTTCCTCTTCCCCGATCGGCGTCTCCAGCGAGATGGGCTCCTGCGAGATCTTCATGACCTCACGCACCTTTTCGGGCGTGAGCGCCATCGATTCGGCGATCTCCTCGACCGACGGCTCGCGGCCGAGCTCTTGCAAGAGTTGCCGGGAAACCTTGATCAAGCGATTGATCGTCTCGACCATGTGCACCGGTATGCGAATCGTCCGCGCCTGGTCGGCGAGCGCACGCGTGATCGCCTGGCGGATCCACCATGTGGCGTAGGTCGAGAACTTGTAGCCCTTGCGGTAGTCGAACTTTTCGACCGCGCGGATTAGGCCGAGGTTGCCTTCTTGAATGAGGTCCAAAAAGAGCATCCCGCGACCGACGTACTTCTTCGCGATCGAAACCACGAGCCGCAGGTTCGCTTCGGTCAGCTGACGCTTCGCCTCCTCACCGGAGTCGATCACCCGCGAGTCCGCCTGGCCGTTCCGGCTCCCTTCGAGCTCGCCGGCCTCGATCCGCATCGCCAGCGACTTCTCTTGCTCCATCGAGAGGAGCGGCACGCGTCCGATCTCTTTGAGATACATGCGGACGGGGTCGTCAAGCGACAGACCGTCGGGGACGGTCGTCTCGACTTCCTCTTCACGCTCCGATTCGGGCTTCTCGTCTTTCTGCTCGTCGACGAGCTCGATCCCGGCGCCGGTGAGCTCCTCGAAGAACTCGTCCAGCTGTTCGGGCGTGATCTCCTCGAGCACCTCGAACGTGCTGTTGATCTCTTCGTACGTCAGCGATCCCTGGGTCTTACCGCGCGCGAGGAGCTTCTTCTTCAGTTCTTCCAATGTCGCGGGCGCGGCGGGCTCCGCTACGGGTGCCCCGCCCTTTTTACGTGGCATGTCTTTTTGTTTCACCTCCCATCACTTTTGCTCCGTTTTTGGCGACGTTCACTATCTTTTTAGCTTGGCAACCAGCGCTTCGTATTCGGAGCGGAGCTCCTCCGAAACCGCTTCGCCGTTGACCCAACGACTGTCTATGATGTCCGATAACTCCCGATACCGCTCCCGCTCGTTGTCGAGCCGGAGCCGTTCCACTACCCGTTCCAGGTGCGTGCGGCGCTCCTGCGTATCGCCGTACCTCACCGCCGAACTCCGGTCCCGTTGACCGAGTTCGGCCAGTACGTCGAGAATCGCCTGATCCTCCGCAAAGAGTCCGAAGACGTCGGCCGTCGCGCGTAGCGAGCCCGCCGAACCGACGATCCGTTCGTAGATTCGCCGGTACACCGCATTACGAAAGCGTGGTGCAGCGATGCGCTCGCCGTACTCTTCTGCAAGCGCCGGCTCCTCGAGCAGAATGCTTACGACCTCTCGTTCGAAGGAGAGCGGCTCGACGGCGGCGCTGGCATGACGGCTTTCCGGTAGCGTGTTCCGCGGACGTGGAGCGAAGTTCGCGCTATCGGAGAGGAACCGGCTGTTCCGGAGGTCGTCCACGCTCACCTGCAGGCGCCCCGCTACATAAACGCGCCAGCGGTCCCATTCCTCACGGGGTGCTAACCTTCGAATGAGCGCCTCCGCCTTGGGCGCGACGCGAGCCGGGGAATCGAACCCAGCGCGCAGTTGCTCGATCTCCCCGTCGATCTTGAACGCAATTGCCGGCTTGGCAGCGTCGAGCAGGCGCCGAAATTCAGGCGCGCCGCGGGCACGAACGAAACTGTCGGGATCCTCTCCGGGGGGAAGCAAGGCGATGCGCACCGAGGAGCCGGTGTTCTCGATGGCTTTAGACGCCATATCCACGGCTTTGGTTGCAGCGCCGCTACCCGCCGCGTCGCCGTCGAAGCAGAGGTAGACGTATTCGGCGTACTTGCGCAGCTCCGCCGCTTGCTCGGCGGTGAAGGACGTCCCCAGCGCTGCGACGCTGTTTTCGAAACCGGCCTGGTGCAGCGCGATGCAATCGAGATAGCCCTCGACGACGATCAGGGTCCCGTCGCTCTGCGCCGCGCGCCGCGCCAGATTTATCGCGTAGAGGTGATGACCCTTCACGTAGACGGGCGTCGTCGACGTGTTGAGGTACTTCGGCTCGCCGTCCCCCAGCGCTCGCCCGCCGAACGCGATCACTTCGCCGGTCGTCGAATACGTCGGAACCATTAACCGGCCGCGATAAAAGTCGTAATACCCGCGCTGGCCTGGTTTGATTAAGCCGGCCTTCGCCGCAACTGCGAGGTCGACGCCGTTGCGCTCGAGTTCGGTTACGAGCCCGCTCCAGGACTCGGGAGCATAGCCGAGGCGGAAGCGCTCGACCGTCGCCGGCTCGATGCCGCGTTGCTCGAGATAGCGCCTCGCCGCGGCGCCCGCTTCGGCCGCCAGCGTGCGCCCGAAGTATTCCGCCGCGACGCGATTCGCTTCGTAGATCGCCTCGCGTTCGCTGCGCGCGCGGGTCTTGCGCGGGTCCTCGGGCTCCAGTTCGATGCCCGCCTTCGCGGCGAGCATTCGCACGGCGTCGCCGAACGACGCGTTTTCGAGCTTCTGCACGAACGTAATCAGGTCGCCGCCGGTCCCGCAGCCGAAGCATTTGAAGAATCCGCGATCGGGATGCACGTGAAACGACGGCGTCTTCTCCAAATGAAACGGACAGAGCCCGACCAGATCGTTGCCGCGTTTGCGCAGCTGCACGTACTGTCCGATAAAGCTCGCGATGTCGACGCGCTCTCGGATTTCGCGAAGGGCCCCCTGATCGTATTTCACTCGAACGATATTCCTGAAAACGGGAGTTCTTCGGTTCCTTCGCGTATTCCGTCGCGGCTGGAATGAAGCGTATCTTCGACCCGGTTCACCACTTTATCGAGCTCTCCGGCCCCGAGGCGCGGCTCCTCGATCTTCCGATCATGCAGCGCCTGCGCCGCCTGCGCCAGCTGGGGCTGGCGTACCTCGCGTTTCCCTCTGCCGAGCATTCACGTTTCACCCACGCGCTCGGCGCGCTGGCGATCGGCGCGCGCGCCTTTGAGGAACTCGTGCGCCACGGACGGCATTTCTTCGGCGGCACGAACGACATCCACTATCAGCGGCGCCTCGTTCGCGCCGCGCTGCTGCTCCACGACGTCGGGCACGGCCCCTTCAGCCACGCCTGCGAAGAGGTGCTCGGCGTTCGACACGAGCGGCGTACCGCCGATATGCTGGCGCTGCCGGACGTCGCCGCGGGGATCGCCGCGCTGGACGTCGACGCCGCCGACGTGCTCGGCTTGATCGCGGGCGACCCCGCTACGCGCTATCCGGCTCTGCGGGAGCTGGTGAGCGGGCCGAATCTCGACGCCGATCGGATGGACTACCTGCAGCGGGACGCCTACTTCACCGGCGTCGCAACCGGCCGATACGACGCCGAGCAGCTGATCGCGTCGCTTCGCATCGTGCGGCACGAGGGGCGCGACGCGGTGGGAATCGACCGGCGCGGCGTCGTCGCGCTGGAGTCGTTCGTGATGGCGCGCTACATGATGTTTGCCTCGGTCTACTTTCATCACACGACGCGGATGTTCGAGCACGTCCTGCACGACGTGCTGCGCGAGCTCTGGCCGGATCCACGTGCGCTCGATCCCATCGAGGAGTTTTTGCGCTGGGACGATTTCCGCGTCCTCAACGCGCTCGACGATTCGCGCAGCGAAGCCTCGTACGCGCTGCGCAACCGGGTACGCGTCTACGCGCTGGCCGCCGAGTTCAACGCCGAGCGGGATCTGCGCGCCTTCGAGGCCTGCGAGCACGCCCTGCGCGAGCGCTTCGGCGACGAAAATATCTGGGCCGACTCGCAATCGCAGCTGCGCCACCGCCTGCCGCTGGGCATCGGCCAGCCGTTCACCGTTCTCGTTGACGGACCGGGCGGCGCGGTCGACGCGCGGCAAGCCTCCGACGTCATCGCGAAACTCAGCGGGAAAGCCTATTGGCGTAAGCTCTTCGTTCGCCGCGCTCCCGGACGGGAAGATGCAATCCCCGACGCGCGCCGCCTTTGTGCCGAGATAACGTCGCGCGTAAATTAGTGCGCTAGCCGCGCGACGGCTCTAGCGTAAGACGCCGATGGTCGCCTGCGCCGCCGCAAGCCTGGCGATCGGAACGCGATACGGGGAACACGAGACGTAATCGAGCCCAAGCTGATCGCAGAAGGCGACGCTGCTCGGCTCGCCGCCGTGCTCGCCGCAAATCCCGATCTTGATCCCCTCGCGCACCGGCCGCGCTAGTTCGACCGCCTGGCGCATCAGCGCTCCGACGCCGCGCCGGTCGAGCACCTGGAACGGGTCGTCTTTGAGGATCTTCTTGTCGAGATAGACCGGAATGAACGAGCCTTCGGCGTCGTCGCGACTGTAGCCGTACGTCGTCTGCGTAAGGTCGTTGGTTCCAAAGGAAAAGAACTCGGCCCGATCGGCCAGCTCGTCGGCGACAATGCACGCTCGCGGCAGTTCGATCATCGTTCCGATGTGATACTCCAGCGCGATCCCGCGTTCGGCGAGGACCTCGTCGGCGACGCGTTTGGCCGCGTCGCGCGTCGTTTGCATCTCTTCTTTCGTACCGACGCCCGGAATCATGATCTCCGGGCGCGCGTCGACGCCTTCGCGTTTTAGCCGGCAAGCCGCCTCGAAGATCGCGCGCACCTGCATCTCGTAGATCTCCGGAAAGACGATACCCAGGCGGCAGACGCGCAGACCGAGCATCGGATTCTGTTCGTGAAGCTGTTCGACGCGGCGTAGCAGCGCCTCGCGCTCGTGGTATTCGGGCGACTTCACGCCTTTCGTCAGGCGGATCTCCGTCGTCTCGACGAGCAGTTCCTCGAGCGAGGGTAAAAACTCGTGCAGCGGCGGATCGAGCAGCCGGATCGTGACCGGCAGTCCTTCCATTGCCGACAGGATGCCGTGGAAATCGTCGCGTTGAAACGGCAGGAGCCGCTCCAGGGCCTTCGCCCGCTCCGCCTGACTCGTCGCAAGAATCATTTCGTGGACGATCGGCAGACGCTCTTGCTGCATAAACATATGCTCGGTGCGGCACAGCCCGATGCCCTGCGCGCCGAGCTCGCGCGCCTTCGCCGCGTCCTCCGGCGTGTCGGCGTTCGCCCATACCTGCATGCGGCGCAGCTCGTCGGCCCACGATAGAAACGTCGCGAGCCACTCCGGCAGGCGCGACGGCGGCGGAATCAAGCGCAGCTCCCCCACGGCGACGTTGCCCGTCGTGCCGTCGATCGTGATCCAATCGCCTTCCTGGAGCTGCGCACCATCGAAGCTCGCGCGCTTGTGGTGCCGGTCGATGCGCACGGCTTCACAGCCCGCCACGCACGGCTTGCCCATCCCTCGGGCGACGACGGCCGCGTGCGACGTTGCGCCGCCTTTTTGCGTGAGGATTCCCTCGGCGGCGATCATCCCATGAACGTCGTCGGGATTGGTCTCGGTGCGAACCAAGATCGTCTTGCGCCCCCGTTCTTTCCACGCGACGGCGTCCTCGGCCGAAAAAACGATCTGCCCGGCCGCGGCTCCCGGCGAGGCGTTGAGGCCCTTGCAGGCGATCTCAACGCTCTGATCGGGATCGATTCGCGCGTGAAAGAGCTGATCGAGCGATTGCGCGCTCACCATCCCGACGGCGCGCCGCTTGTCGATCAAGCCTTCCGAGACGAGATCGCACGCGATTTTGACGGCGGCCTCGGCGCTGCGCTTGGCGTTGCGGGTCTGCAGCATGAAGAGCTTGCCGCGCTCGACGGTAAACTCGAGGTCCTGCATATCGCGATAGTGGCGCTCGAGGCGTTCGGCGATCTCTTCGAACTGCGCGAAGACCTTCGGCTGACGGCGCGCGAGATCGGAGATCTTCTCCGGCGTTCTTATGCCGGCGACGACATCTTCGCCTTGAGCGTTGGTGAGGTACTCGCCGAAGAGCACGCGCTCGCCGGTGTTCGGATTGCGCGTGAAGGCGACGCCCGTCCCCGAATCGTCGCCCATGTTTCCGAAGACCATCTCCATCACGTTGACGGCGGTGCCCCAATCGTCGGGAATCTTATTGTAGCGGCGGTAGTCGACGGCGCGCTTGGAGTGCCAGGAGTCGAAGACCGCTTCGATCGCGGCGACGAGCTGCGCGTCGACCTCCTGGGGGAAGTTCTTGCCGCATTCTGCGACGATCGCCTTGAATCGGGTGACGAGGCTCTTCCACGTTGCGGCGTCGAGCTCGGCGTCGGTGCGTGCGCCCGCCGCGTTCCGAGCCTCCTCGATCAGCTCTTCGAATCGATCCTTCGGAATGCCGAGGACGACGTTGGAGAACATCATGATGAAACGCCGGTAGGCGTCCCAGGCGAAGCGCTCGTTGTTGGTGAGCCGCACCATTCCTTCGACGGTCTCGTCGTTGAGCCCGAGATTGAGGATCGTATCCATCATGCCCGGCATCGAGACGCGCGCGCCGCTGCGCACGGAGACGAGCAGCGGGTTTTCGATCGAACCAAACCCCTTGCCGGTTCGTCTCTGAAGCTCGACCATCGCCGCGTCGATCTCCGCCTGCAAGCCCTGCGGAAAACGTCGCCCCGAATCGTAGAAGCTCAGACACGCTTCGGTCGTGATCGTAAAGCCCGAGGGAACGGGCAGGCCGGCCGCGGTCATCTCTGCCAGCCCCGCGCCCTTCCCGCCGAGCATATTGCGCTCGGCGTTCGGGTCGGACTGCGACGCCAGCTCGCGTCCCTCGTTGAAGAAATAGACGAACTTGCTCATTGGAGACGATCCCGCAAGTAGGCCGCGAGCGCTTCGCCGGAGACGCGCTCCTGCTCCATCGAATCCCGCGAGCGCACGGTGACGCTGCCGTCGTCGGGCGTTTCGTAGTCGACCGTAACGCACAGCGGCGTTCCGATCTCGTCTTGGCGGCGATAGAGCTGCCCGATGTTGCCTTCGTCGTACTGCGTTCGCAGCTCGCGGCGCAACGCCGATTCGATCGTCGTTGCGCGCTCGACGAGCTCGGGCTTGTTGCGGGCCAGCGAAAAGACCGCCGCCTGCACGGGCGCGATGGACGGATGAAAGCGCAGCACGGTTCGTTCCGTCTCTTTGCCGTTGGGATCGACGCCGCGCTCGCGCTCGTAGGCGTCGATCAGGAAGGTCAACGTCGTTCGATCCATGCCCGCCGAGCTTTCGATGAGCAGCGGCGTGTAGTGCGTCTTGCTCGCGTCATCGAAGAAACGAAGATCCTTGCCGGAAAGCCTCATGTGCGCGTCGAGATCGTAGGTGCCGCGATGCGCGATCGACTCGAGCTCCCCCCATCCCCACGGAAAGAGGTACTCGACGTCGATGCCGGCCTTGGCGTAGTGCGGGCGCTCGGCTTCGGTCAGCTCGTAGAAGCGCAGCCGGTCCGAGGCGATGCCATAGCTCGCGTACCATTCTTTCCGGCGGTCGACCCACGCGCGAAAGACCTCCAGATCGTGGCCGTCGTCCGGAACGAAATACTCGAGCTCGGCCTGCTCGAACTCGCGCACGCGAAACGTGAAGTTACCCGGCGTGATCTCGTTGCGGAACGACTTTCCGATTTGCGCCACGCCGAAGGGCGGCCGCTTGCGCGCGCTCTGATAGATGTTCTTGAAGTTGACGAAGATGCCCTGAGCCGTCTCCGGGCGCAGGTAAGCGGCGGCCGACGTATCTTCCATTGGGCCGACGGAGGTGCGCATCATCAAATTGAAGTTGCGCGGCTCGGTAAACGAGTCTTTGCTGCCGCAGTCCGGGCATTGCGACCGGTCCTTGAGGTGATCGGCGCGAAAGCGGTGCTTGCAGACCTTGCAATCGACCATCACGTCGTGAAAAGCGTCGATATGCCCCGATGCCTTCCAGACCATCGGATGCATGATAATCGACGAATCGAAGGGCACGACGTCGTTGCGCAGCTCGACGGTGTCGCGCCACCAGGCCTGCTTGACGTTGCGCTTGAGCACGGTCCCTAGCGGTCCGTAATCCCAGAAACCGTTGATGCCCCCGTAAATCTCGCTGGATTGAAAGATAAAGCCGCGCCGTTTCGCAAGCGCGGTAACCTCTTCCATCGTCACGCGGCGAGGCGACGCAGCAGTCTCCATTTGAGCGCTAGGTTTTGCGCTCGTCTCGCAAACCCCCGCCGTAACGGCGACCGCGCCATTCGACGCCGCCTCCTACGTACGAGCGATAGACCGACGTCGCAAAGATCGCAAGCGTCAGGGCGAACCCGAGCGGCAGCGCGGCTCCCGAGCCCGGGCGAAAGCGAGAGCGGCGCATTCCGATCTCGGCGGCGACAACGACGGCCAACTCCGAGAGGCCCAGGATCACCGCGGCAAGCCACTGCCGCTCGATCAGCAGCCAAAGCAGCGCAAGCGGCGTTAGCGGCGAGACGCAGGCAAGCAATAGCGTTCCGGCAATCGCATCGAAGGGCCGCCCACGCGCGCCCACCGCGAAGTTTTTGACGAAACCTTGCCAGATTTCCTCAAATGTCGCGTACATCCGCGTGCGAACGAGGCCGGCCGCGCCCGCGAGAAAGATCGCAAAGCGCCCGTCGCGCTTGAAACGCCGCGCCAGCTCGAGGTCTTCGGCGATCTCGCCGCGCACGGCCTGATGACCGCCAATCCCTTCGTACGCCCTTCGCGAGCAGAGGATATACTGCCCGTTGAAGATCGCGACGTCGCGCTTGCGCGGATCGTTCACGTCGGCAACCGCGCCGATCCCAAGCATGATGACGAAGAGAATCGTCGGCAAGAAAACCCGTTCGGCGAGCGAGATCGTCTCCTGGTCGGTCAGGAGGCTGACGACGTCGTAGCCGTCCCGGAGCGCGCACTGCTGCGCGGAAGCGGCCGCCGCCGGTTCGTGCTCGGTATCGGCGTCGGTGAAGAGCAGCCACTCGCCGCGAGCGCGGCCGGCGCCCTGCCAGAGCGCCCACGGCTTGCCGATCCAACCCTCGGGCAGCGCTTCACCGGCAACCACATGGAGGCGGGTCTCGCCGTCCGCGAGCTCGTCGAGGATGCTGCGTGTCGCATCCGTCGAGCGATCGTCGACCGCGATCACTTCGAAATTCGGATGCGCGGTGGCGAGCAGCGAACGCACGCAGCGCGCGACGTTGCGCTCCTCGTTGCGCGCCGGAACGACGATCGACAGGCTCGGCAAATTCGGCACCGCTTCCTTCGCTTCGATGGCGGCGTTTGAACGCAGGGCGACGTCGAGCGAGCGCCACGCAATGATGACGTTGCCGAGAGCGAGCAGCGCGACGGGAACGACGATGCCGATGAGCGCCGCTAACCCGACGATTTGAGGTAGGCGGTTACCGCGCGCTTCGGGGCGCGCGCGAGCCACGCCTCAACGACGACGTCTCTCAACAGTTTGGTTGAGATCTTCGGCAAGCGAACCAGTACCGCGGGATAACCGTCGAAATGCGGCGTCGTAAAGAATACCTGCGGATTACTCGCGAGCAGCACGTCCTTCATTTCGAGATCCGCGACGCGCACTCCTAAAATCGGACCCTCGGGCGCTTTGTCGCGCAGGGCGGCGAGATCGGATTTCCTAAGGGGACGTTCCCACGTGAAGAACTTGCCGTTGACCAGCCAGGCGGCATTGCCGGCCTTCGACGTCTCTTCGGTGGCGCCCGGCAGCGCGAGAGCAATCCGCCTGACGTCGCGCCAAGTCGCCATTTCTTCCTTGTAAACGCCGGCTCGAGCGACGGTTGCAGCCGCTCGACGCCTTGGGGGTTATCGGGGCCGGCTTACCGTCGCGCCGACCGGATCGGAGACGATGCCGGCGCCAAAAGCCTTGAGCGCCGCTCCGCCGCTGGGATAGTTGTATTTCAGAATCGCCGACGCGCTTTGGTCCTGCGGATTGGAGCTCGGGACGACGATTCGCCCGCGGTCGAGGTCGAACTGCCAAGTCGCAACGGCGCCGCTCAGCGGCGTCGAACCGTTGAGGTTCCCCTTGGAGCCGCCTATCGAAAACCGATAGATGACGGCGTTATAAACGTCGCCGACGGCGACGCTGGTACCGTCCCAGGCAACCCCGCCCGCCAACGAGATCGGCTGACTGAGGGCGACCTTGTGATAACGCTTTCCTTGCGCCTTCAACTCGCCAAAGGCAAAGTTGTCGAACGCGGCGTCCTCGCCGTCGACGAACAGGTTTCCCTCGGGGTCGTAGGCGCACGAGTATGGATGACCCATCGCCTTGTAAAACAACGGTGTGCCGGATGGCGCGGGGAAAATCGCGATATCGCCGGGCCAGTTCGGGTTGCCGCTCCCGGTGTTCGCCACCGTGAGTTTACCCGTCATCGGATTGACGTCGCACGAGCCTGGATAGGCGCCCGGGCGGTCGTTGAAGGTAGCGATCGGGCTCGCGCCCCCGTGCGCGTATTCGAGGATCGTCGAGCCGAGCGAGTTAGGAATGAATACGTCGCCCTTCGAGTCGCTGCAGAGGCCGCCCGGTGCCGAAAAGCCGGTCAGCGTCCCGACGAGCTTCCCCTGCGGATAAGCGAACACATAGACGTCGTACGTCGCGTCGTCCGAAACGTAGAGCAGCTCGCGCTGCTTCGCATCGGGCGCCATCCACGAATGCTCCGTGTCGGGGCGAGCGAGTGAACGCGCTGCCGCCCACGGCAGGCGCGCCGCGGCCCGCTGCGTTGCGGCGGAGCCTGGTACGCTCGCGCCGGGAGGCGTCACGCCGGACTGGCCAGCGCACCCCGCGAGCAGTGTAACCGCAAAGCAAAGACCGACGCTGAAGATCCGTCCCATGGAGCAATGATAGCGTGCCCCCGAACGCTGCCCAAGGGCCGGACTTACCCTCCCGGTGGGACCTTTGGACCGTCGAGACGCTCGCCAAACGTAAGTGTATTGCCCTCAACGTCCACGAAGGCCGCGCGGCGAAAGATTCCGGGTGCGGTTTCGACCTCGGGCAGAGCCGCGCCGCGGGCCGCGATCCCCGCTAAATACCCGTCCAGATCGGAGAGCAGGATCGTCACCAGCGCCTTGCCGGCGCGCGTGACATCGCGAACGACGTAGACCCATGCCGTCTGCGTGACGCGCCACATCGCCTCGGCGCCTTCCTTAACGACGACGTCGGGCCGCCGTCCGAAAAGAGCCTCGTACCACGCAATCGCGCGTGGATAATCCGCGACCGGTATCCCCGCAAAGGCGTCCTCGATCTCGGGCGCCCTCGCCTCGCGCTGATGGAGCGCGAAGCGGTTACCGTCGGGGTCCTTTGCAAAGCACACCGAGCACGCCGGAAACGTGTAGACGGCGCTGACGTCGACGCCGCGTTCGACCAAACGCTGCTGCGCCGCGACGATATCGGCGACTTCGAAGTTAAGCCCGGTACTCGTTCCGGGATCGTATCCCGGCGGGTCGCCGTCGACTGCAAAACTGCTCGACCCGACGTTAAACTCGACAAAACCTTCGTTGAACGCTCTGCCGACCTCCAGGCCGAGGACGTCGCGGTAAAACGCAACGGCGCGCGGCACGTCGGCTACCGAGTACGCGACAAAGGCGATGTCTTTGATCACCGTGGCATTACCGGCGCGCCGTGGTGCGCCTTCGGCTGCGTTTCGGTCTGAAGTTGGCCGCACGCCGCGGCGATGTCGCGCCCCATGTTCTGGCGCACGGTGACCGGGACGCCGGCTTTGTCGAGGATTGAAGCAAACTCCCAGATGCGTGCGTCGCTGGTTGCGGCGAACGCGCCGTCCGGCGTCGAGTTGTAGGGAATCAGGTTGAGGTGGTAGAGGCGGCCACGCATCAAGGCTGCCAGCTCGTGCGCGCATTTCTGGCTATCGTTCACTCCGGCCAGCATGACGTACTCGAAGAAGACCTTGCGATGCGTGAGATCGACATAGCGTTCGCACGCCGCCATCAGCTGCGCGATCGAATACCGCCGGTTGACCGGCATGAAGCCCGAGCGAACGGCATCGTTGGGTGCGTGCAGCGAGATCGCGAGATTAACCTGCGTGTGCTCTTGCGCGAACGCGTCGATTTTTTCGACGAGCCCGACGGTCGAGATCGTGATATGGCGATGCCCTAAGCCAAAGCCCTTGGCGTCGTTGAGAACCGCGACTGCCTCCATCACCGCTTCGTAGTTGTGAAACGGTTCGCCCATTCCCATGAAGACGACGTTGGTGATGCGCTTACCCCGCGTCGCGATTTCGCGCGCGAAGAACCACGCTTGATCGAAGATCTCGCCGGCGGTGAGATTCCGATTGAATCCCGCCTGACCGGTCGAGCAGAAGGCGCAGGCAAAAGCGCAGCCGGCCTGCGAGGAGACGCAGAGCGTCGTGCGATCGCCGTAGTGCTCCATCAGTACCGCCTCGACTTCTTTTCCGTCGCCCAAGCGAAACAGCCCCTTTGTCGTCTGCCGGTCGTTCGAATGCTGCAGCACGAGCGGCTCAATTACGGAGAACCGAACGTTGCGCTCAGCCAGCGCGGCGCGCAGTTCCTTCGGCAGAGTCGTCACCTCGCTCGGTGCGGCGACCAGCTCTTTGTTCGCCGCCCGATAGAGCTGGCGTAAGCGGTACGGTTTCATATCAAAGTGTGCGGCAAACTCGCCGAGTTCCGAAAACCCGGCTCTGGCGACGACGTCGCGCAGCCAAATCTCGAGCGGATCGCGAGTCATTCGAAGAGTCCGGCCTGCACCGCGTCCTCCGTCACGGGCTCCCTCGGTTCGTCGAGCTTTGCGCGCACGGCTTTGAGATCGCTCCACACCAGACGTTTGACGGCCTCGATCTCGCCGCCCGTCTGACGCAGAATGTACGCCGGGTGAAAGGTCACCATCAGCGGCGTGTCGCTCGGTCCGGCGTACCAGCGTCCTCGCATCTTCGTGATCTGAAAGTCTCGGCCGAGAAACGACTTTGCCGCCGGAGCACCGAGCGCCAGAATCACGTCGGGCGCGACGATCTCGATCTGCTCGTCGAGGAACGGGCGGCAGTTCGCCATCTCCTCGAGTTCGGGTGCACGATTGCGCGGCCCGTTCGTCCCCGCAAACGTCGGCCGGCACTTCACGGTGTTACAGATGTAGACGGCTTCGCGCGGCAGGCCGATGGCACCGAGCATTCGGTCGAGCAGCTGGCCGGCTCTGCCGACGAAGGGCCGTCCGAGCTGATCTTCGGTCTCGCCGGGTCCTTCGCCGACGACCATAACGCGCGCGCATGGATCCCCTTCGCCGTAAACGTTGTTTCGGCGCTCGTATCCAATCGCGCAACGCCGGCACGCGCTTGCGACGCCCGCGGCGGCGGCCAGCAGTTCGCGGCGTCGCTCGCGCTCTGACTCATTCACCCTCGCCGGTCCTCCGAAGTCAGCGAGACGGCCTTGCCGAAGGCGACCACCTTGCACGAGCCGTCGCCACCCTCGGTAACGTAAAACTGCAAGCCGATCACGGCATTTGCGCCGAGCGATTCGGCCCGCCGCCGCAAAGCTTCGAGCGCCTCGGCGCGCAACTGCTCGGCATCGCTTAGGAACTCCGTGCCGGCCAAGCCGATCAGCATGCCTAGGCTGCGAAAGGTCGCGCGGAGCCGATTACGCGGCCGCGACGCGCTTCCGGAGACGTATCCGAAGTTGTGCACCGTCTCGTAACCTTCGAGCTCCTCGAAGGTCACGAGGTTCGGAGAATCCGAAGAGGCGGGCATGCCGCAGGTTTCACCGTCGGTGCTCATCATCCGCCTGGACGCAATCGGTGACGCGCTTGCGTTGACGCCGGCGATCGCGGCCTTGCGCCAACGTGCGATTCCCGTCGACGTCGTCCTACGATCCGCCAACGAGCACGCGTTTGCCTCGCGCGCGGTACGCGACGTCATCGTCGCCGCTTTCGAGCTGCGCTCGAATGCGCCCGCGAATCTTCGCGAGATCGAACGCCTCGGCGGGGAGCTGCGCGGGCGCGACTACTCACACGTTCTCGTCGCCACCGAAGACGCCGGCGGGTACCGCCTCGCGGCCGCCGTAGACGCCCCGGTCCGCATCGGTTTTGAGGACGTTGGGGGCAAGCCGTTTAAGGCGTTATGGTCGCGCCGCTTTCTGACGCAGAGCATCTACCGCTCCGCCCGTTTAACGGCCGCCGCCGAGCACGAATGCGAGACGCTGTTTCGTCTGGTCGCCCCGCTTCTCGGCCAGGCCGCGCCAACTCGCGATCTCGCGCTGCTGCGGCCGCTGGTTCTCGACGCGCAACCGCCACCCGGCGATCGCGTCGCCGTGCAGGTGACCGATAAGTGGGAACGCCTCGGCATTCGCTTCGAGGAGGTCGCCGAACTCGTCCGCCGGCTTGGCTGCGCCGGCGAACTAAACCTTATCTCGTCGCGGAACGAGTCGCGCTACGCGCAGCGTCTCAACGATGCAACCGGCCTCGCGATAGAGTATTTTGACGATACGGCCGAGTGGAAAGCCGCGATCGCTGCAGCGCCGGCAATCGTAGCGCCGGATTCAGGCGCGCTGCACGTTGCCGGCATGGTCGGAACGCCGATCGTCGCGGTCTTTCCCGATGACTCGCTCTTCGCCGCGCGGGTCGCACGCTGGGCGCCGTGGGCCGCGCCGCATCGCGTCGTGCGGGCGCTGGGCGGTTGGACGGCGCTTGCCGCCGACGCGCTCGCGCAGCTGCTCTAGGTGCAGCGGCCGAGGCGGCGATACAACGCGATGCCTTGTACCCGCGCGATCGGCACGTAGCGGCGATCGGCGAGCAGCCGCGCGAAGCCGGCCCCGTACTCCTGCAGGCGCGCCGACTCGGGAAAATCGAAATCGAGTAAGACGAAGCACGCGCGCGTCTCTTGCGAAGTAAGCTCCGGCAGCAGACGCGCCAGCGGTTCGCGGCTCGCCAGATGCGTATAGGCTTCTTCCTGCGTTGCCAAGCTGACGCCGTGCGGCAAGGTCTGCAGAAACGTGTCGAGCTCTGCGTCGCGCGCCGCGACCGGCCGCAGATTCAGGCGGGGATGCAGCGGATCGGCGACCGCAAACTCGACGACGCAGAGCGCGATGCACGCAAGGAGCACGCCGCGCAGCCGCACGGGCCCGACACGCCCCAGCGCCAGGGCGAACGCGAACAGCACGTATCCGATCCACGCGCCGGCGTAGTGCGAACCCATCGTGTACGTCGTCGACATGCGCGAGACGAGCACTTCGGCAAGCGGAGCGGCCGCTAGCCACATCGCCGGCGAGCGGAACGGCAAAAAGAGCAGCGGCCCGAAAGCCAGCAGAACGAAGCCGAGCCGCGCCGGGATCGTCCCGAGCAGTGCGCGAGCATCGACCCCGCTCCACTGATAAAAGCGCAGCGGCTGCCACGGCAGCGCTTGCGCGGCCGCCGCTCGCGGTTGAATTACCGCAAAGTACGCGACGAACGTTAGAACGCTCGCCGCGGCGATCGTTCCGGCGACGATCCCGCGTTTACTTCCGCGAAACCTCCAGGCACCCAGCGCACCCGCGATCGCGAGGAAAACGGCCTGGTCTTCCTTGATTGAGAGCGTCGCGATCGCGCCGGCAATCGTTCCTGCCAGCGAACCGCTCTCGAACGCATAGAGCGTCCAGACGACGGCGGCGGGCGCGAAACCGTTCTCGTGAAAATCGCCGAAGATCAGCCCAGCGAGGGGTGGATAGAGCCATGCCACCACGGCGGCCAGACGCGCCGCGCGCACGTCTTCGCGAGCCCGACGGACCAGCGCGTAGACGGGCGGCGCAACGAGTGCCCCCGCGATCGCCTGCAGCGCGACGAGCGTGAGCGGCGATCGCACCAGCGTTACCGCAAACCCGACCGCGTAGAGCACGGGCGAGAAATGGAAGGCCCAGTGGCTGCCTTCGATCGGATTGCAGAAGCAGCCGAACGCGCTGGCGGCAGTCTGTGCGAAGATTCCGAAGTCGACGAGGTTGCGATGGACGTCGTATTTGATCGCGCCCAGCCACGTCAGAAGCACCGCATAGACGATACAGCCGATCCAGAGGAAACGATCGCGCACGGAACGGCTAAGGGACGCCGCCGGCGCTGCGTTGCTGCAGGTAGGGCCAGACGAAGGAATCGATGTCGCCGTCGAGCACCGCACTTACGTTTCCGGTCTCGACGTTGGTGCGGTGATCCTTCACCAGTTGATAGGGCTGCAGTACGTAGGAGCGGATCTGCGAGCCCCATTCGTTGGCCTGGCGCTCGCCGCGCAGATCGTCGAGCTTACTTTGCCGCTCCTGCGTGGCCTTAGCCGCGAGTTTGGCGCGCAGAATCGTAAGGGCGACCTCGCGGTTCTGCGCCTGCGAGCGCTCCTGCTGCGAGGCGACGATGATCCCCGAGGGTAGGTGTACGATGCGAACGGCCGATTCGGTTTTGTTGACGTATTGGCCGCCCGCGCCGCCGGATTTGAAGGTTTCGACGCGCAGTTCGTCAGGTTTAATCTCGACGTCGCCCTCGCCGGCACGGACTTCGGGAACGACGTCGACTGCCGCGAACGAGGTGTGGCGCCGATGCGCGGCGTCGAAGGGGGAGAGGCGCACGAGGCGATGAACGCCGCGCTCGCTCTCGAGCATGCCGTATGCGTTGCGCCCTCGCACGAAAAAGGTGATCGACTTAAGACCGGCTTCTTCGCCCGGCGACTCGTCGACGATCTGTGTCGAGAAGCCCTTTGCTTCGGCCCAACGCAGGTACATGCGCGTGAGCATTGCGGCCCAATCGGCGGCATCGACGCCGCCCGCGCCTGCATAGACGCTAACGATCGCGTCGTGCGCGTCGAACTCGCCGCTGAAACTTGCCGCCATCTCGAACGCGCCGATCGCTGCTTGCGCGCTCGCAACGCTCCGGTCGGCCTCGGCCTCGGCCGCCGGATCGCCTTCAAAAAGCGAGAGCAGCTCGCGTGCTTCGGAGAGCGTCGCGGCGATCGCATCGAACGACTCCGCTCGCTCGCGCAGCTCCGACAGCTCCTTCATCACGCCCTGCGCCGATTCGGGATCGCTCCAGAACTCGTTGGCACGTGACCGCTCGTCGAGTTCGGCTAGGCGGCGGCGTGCGGCAGCGTCGTCAAAGACGCTCCTTGAGCGACTCGAGGCGCTCTTGGAGGCGGGCGATCGTCGTTCGTTGCGTTTCGCTCATGTCGTCGCCTGGTTTCTGCCGAACGCGGCGCGCCTCTTGCCGCCCGATGCCGCCGTCGTGAACGAATGGCACTTTACGACGGAGGTTTCTATGTACGTTCAGCCGCTCGAAGGCTCGCTCGGCGCTAACTCGCTCGCCTCGCTCGGCGCCAACGCGCAGGAGGGCGGCCCGCTATTCCAGGGTCCCAACCCGCCGGCCGCCGCAGACAATATCTCCCGCTTTATGCCGCCTTGGCTCAATGAGGGTGCGGCCGCGGCGCCCTACGGCGACTTCCCGTCCAACAGCGCTGGTCTGCAAGGTCTCCTCGGCCCGCTGATGGGCATGCTGACGCAGCTAATGCAGATGCTGCAATCGCTCATGGGTTACGGCGGCTGCACTTCGCCGTACGGCGGCGGCAACGGCACCTGCGCGCCGAATGGCAGAGAGCGCTTCTTCCAGAATGCGACGGGCTCGAGCGAAGGCGATCCACACTTGAGTTTCAACGGATCGCGTTGGAATTCGATGTCGTCGCAACCCGATCTGCTCAACTCCAACTCGTTCGCCGGCGGCTATCAAGTTTCGACGCAAGTCACCCAGCCCAATGGCCGCGGCGTCACGTGGAACCACTCAGCAACGGTTTCGCTGAACAACGGCGCTACGAAAGTAAGCCTTAATAACGATGGCGACGCGACGATCACGAGTTACGGCCAATCGATGAATGTCTCGCCCGGGCAAACCATCAATCTCGGCGAGGGTGAGTCGGTAACCTGCAATCGTGACGGCTCCCTTAGCGTCGTCGCCCAGAACGCGGATGGAGGACGCCTTACGACGACCCTAACCGCGAAGGGGAAAGGGGTCGACGTCGACGTTGCCGCGCACGACGTTGATCTGGGGGGCGCTCTCGTTAACGTTAACGGAAACGTTAACGGCCCGAATCCCGAATATTGATAGCCTGCCGCTGCGCAGGATCGGGGCACGGCGTGACTTGCGCATGGCGAGCCGCCGTGCGCTTCCTTTGCCTGCAAAAATAACGGTCCGCCAGCCGCAGGGGAGGTAAGTCCTGGTGATGAAGGGTGGTTGCATTACCTGCTAGCTACTCCTAGCTACTCCTTTTATCGAGGTTGATTGCGTATGTATAGGCACTCGCGGCTTGTCGGCATTTTAGGATGCGCGGCAACGCTCGCAATAGTGGGCTGCTCCGCGAATAGCGGTATGACGCCCACATCCGGGTCGGCGGCAACGTCGTTCGTGCAGCAAGTCGGCGGCCCCACCGGAGCCGGTTGGGTTCACGCCGGCAAGCTCGTTTACCACGTTCCCCATTACTTCCCGACGCGTTCCTTCGCGGCAGCGCATCGCGGCAGTTTCAATCCGAACATCGTACTGACGTATTACGGCGGTCCCGTATTGACGACCCCGAAGACGTATCTCATCCTTTGGGGCTACAAAAAGTACGGCGATCCCGACAAAGTCGCGAAACTCCTGAAATCGTATTTCAAGGTTGAGGGCGGAAGCGCTCATAACGAGATCTACGACCAGTACTATGAGACGGTTTCCG
>DATAQH010000082.1:0-15780 GCA_036264815.1 Candidatus Cybelea sp. | reverse complement strand
GATCGCCGTGCGCTCGTAACGGGGGCAGCTGCAGGCCTGGCGGCCGGCATCGCCGCGACGCTGCCCCCGCAAGGTTTTGCACACGTTGCGATCACCTATCGCACGACGCCCCCCGATGCCACGCTCGCAGCAATTCGCGCGGCCGGGGGGAGGGCGTCGGCGTTTGCGGTCGATTTTCTCGACCAAGCCGACCGCGTAGAAGCGGCGCTGGCGGAAGCGGTCCGGCGCGACGGGCCTTTCGACACGCTCGTGCACGCGGTCGGTCCGCTCGTCGTTAAACGGTTCGCCCAGGCAACACTCGAGGAGTACCGCGAAGCCTTCGATGGAAACGTCCTCAGCGCCGTGCTGGCCGTGCGCGCCACGCTGCCGGCGATGCGCGCCCTGCACTTCGGGCGGATCGTGCTTTTTGGAATGCTCGGGTCCGCGCACACGCATCCCTTTCGCAGTCTCTCGCTCTATCAAGCGGCCAAGAGCGCGCTGGTCGCGTTCGCACGGAGCCTCGCACTTGAAGAGGCGGCCCACGGCGTCACCGTCAACGTCGTCGCGCCCGGCGATATTCGCAAGAAGGAACTCGACCGCGCGCAGGCGATGCTCCAAAGCGCGAAAAACCCGCGCGGGCGCCCGGGAAGCTACGAAGACGTCGCGGACGCCGTACGATTCTTTATCGCGCAGGAACGCGATTTCGTCACCGGCACCGTTATCGAAGTCACCGGCGGCCTGCAAACCGCCGTGGAACAATCCCAGGACAAACCTACGCTCGGCTCGTAAGCACGGCTTCCATGGCGTCGGACGAGCAGAACGAACACCAGGCTTTTGCCTTGCCGGGTGCGCGTCCGCATTTCGGACCCGACAAGATCGTCGAAGTCGAACAGCTCGACTTACACGTCACCCCCGATTTCGAAACGGAGTCCCTCGACGGCGTCTGCACGCTGACCGTCCGCGCGCTCGACGAGCCGGTTTCACGCCTAACACTCGATGCCGTCGACCTCGAGGTTTCCCGCGTCGAACCCTCGGCCAGTTTCAGCGCGCGCGACGGAAAGCTCGAGGTCGTCTTCGAGAAGCCGCTTCCGGCGGGAGAGCGCGCCCGCTTTGCGGTGACCTACCGCGCGGCGAAGCCCCGCCACGGGGTGTTCTTCATCAAGCCGACGGCCGGCCACCCGGAAAAGGTCGCGCACGTCTGGACGCAGAGCCAGGATCAATACGCCCGATACTGGTTTCCGTGCTTGGACTACCCGCACGAAAAGCAGCGCACGACGACGACGATCGTCGTCCCTAAAGGAATGTTCGCGCTCGGCAACGGCGAGCTTGTGGAGCGGCGAGACGAGGACGGGCGCACGATCTTTCGATACCGCCAGGACGTGCCGCACAGCACCTACCTCATGACGATGGTTGCGGGACCCTTCGTCGAGGTGGAGCAGGGGAAGGCCGGGCGCAACGCCGTCCCCGTCTATTATTACGTTCTGCCGGGCCGCGAGAGCGACGGCGAGCGCGCCTTCGCCAACACGCCCAAGATGATCGCGCACTTCGAGGAGAAGATCGGCGTTGCATACCCGTACGCGCGCTACTCGCAGATCGCGGTCTCCGACTTCATCTTCGGCGGCATGGAGAATACGAGCGCGACGACGCAGACGGACCGGACGCTCCACGACGAGACCGCGCACATCGACTTCTCGAGCGATCCGCTCGTCTCGCACGAGCTCGCGCATCAGTGGTTCGGCGATCTGATGACCTGCCGCGATTGGGAACACGCCTGGCTCAACGAAGGGTTCGCGACGTTCATGGAGGCGGTCTGGCGCGAAGCCGATCTGGGCGCCGACGAATATCTCTACAATATCTACCATTTCGTGGTGGCGTATCAACGCGAGGACTCGTCCCGGTACCGGCGCCCGATCGTGTGCAACGTTTATCGCGATCCGATCGAGATCTTCGATCGGCACCTCTACCAGAAAGGCGCGGCCGTCCTGCACATGCTGCGCGGCGAGCTCGGCGATGCTCGTTTCTGGCGCTCGATCGCGCGATACGCAAACGACAACGCGCAACGAAGCGTGGAGACGATCGATCTCGTGCGCGCGATCGAAGCGGCGACCGGACGCAACATGCGCGGCTTCTTCACCCAGTGGGTCTATCGCGAAGGCTATCCGACGCTGCACGTGGGCGTCGGTTGGGATAAGCTGCGCCGCGTCGCGACGCTGACGATCGATCAAGAGCAGACCATCGACGAGCAGCATCCGCCGTACAACTTCGATGTCGAGATCGGCTTCGCGCCGGACGCGTCGGCGCTGGGCCAAGAAGGCGCGCGAGAGCAGGTTGCGGGCGAACGGCGCGTGCGCGCGCACGTCGAGCGCCGGCACGAGACCGTCGCGGTCCATCTCGATTTCGAGCCGAAGCTCGTCCGCTTCGATCCGGGCTCGTCGCTGTTGGCCGACGTTCGCTACCGGATGGGGGCGGACTTTGCGGCGGCGGCATTGCACGCCGATCCCGACGTCATCGCGCGGATTCGCGCGGCGCGGGAGCTCGCGCGGGATGGCGGGCTGATCGCGCGCGAGGCAATCGTGAAGGCGTTTGGGGAGGAACCGTTTTGGGGCGTGCTCGCGGAGACGGCTTCGGCGGCCGGCGCCACGCGGGCGCCGTGGGCGTCGAAGCTGCTGATCGGAGCGCTGAGGCACCCGCACGCAAAAGTCGTTCGCGCGGTTGCGGCCGCACTAGGGAACTTCCGCGAGCCGGCGGTCGCGAGTGCCCTAATCGAGACCGCGCGCGAGCATCCGTCCTATTTCGTGCGCGCCGCTGCGCTGGCGTCGTTGGGCCGCACGCGCGACCCGCGCGCGTTCGACCTGCTCGGCGCCGCGGTCAAGGAGACGACGTGGAACGGAACGGTTGAGGCCGGTGCCGCGCTCGGCCTGGCGGAGCTGGCCGACGCGCGCGCGATTCCGCTCCTCGCCGATGCCTCGCGCCCGGAACGCAGCGAAGGATTGCGGCGAGCGGCGGTCGTTGCTTTAGGGCGCGCGGGCACGCTGGTCGAAGAGGGGCGCAAACGCGTTGCCGACGAACTCGAAATGCTTCTCGACGATCCCGGCTTCTTGGTAGCGCTGGAGGCAGTCGCCGCCGCCGAATCGCTTGGGGACTCGCGGCTTTTGCCGGTACTCGACCGTCTCGCTGTTGAAGCGGTCGACGGACGTATGCGCCGCGACGCAATGGAAGCGGCGATGAGAATTCGAAAGGCGGAAAAAGTTCCGGCGCAGGTCAAGGGACTGCGTGAGGACCTCGATGAGTTACGTGAAGACCAGCGTAGGCTACAGGAGAAGATCGAAGCGCTCGCGCGTTCGTAAGCGCCGGGTTTTCGCCTTTCTCGGGTTCGTCACGCTCGTTACCTTGGCGATATGGTTGTGGAACGACGGCCATAGCCGAGGGGCGGGGCGCAGCATCGCCGCGACCTCTCCGCCGCACCCGCCCAAGAGCGTCGCCCGTGCGGCCTTTTCGCCGCCATGGACGAATCGGGAGCGCTTCGCGCTCGGGACGGCGCTGCACGACGCCTTCGCTCCGGCGCTCGCCGGAGCGCGCCAGTGGAGCCTGGCGGTCCTGGGCAGCGACGGACGCCTCATCTACGACGATTCCTCGGGTCGCGCAGTCGCGCCGGCATCGGTTCAGAAGCTGATCGTCGCGGCGAGTGCGCTCGACGCGCTTGGGCCGAAGTATCGCTTCCACACCATCTTTACCGCCGACGCGACGCCGTCCGGCGGCGCGTTGGACGGAAATTTGTGGCTCGTGGGCTCGGGCGACCCGTCGCTGCAGAGCACGGACCTACGAAACGGCATCGCCGTGCTCTCCCGAAGCGGGGTGCATCGCATCAACGGCGGCGTCGTCGTCGATGCGACCGCGCAAGCCGGTCCGGGCCGCAATCCGCACTGGGGTCTCGATGACGACGGCCAGGACTACGCCGCGCCGACCAGTGCTATTTCGCTCGACGGCGACACGATCGAATCGCACGAAACCGTCGGCGGCGTCGAACAGGCCGTCTGGACGCCGATGACCGACGTCTCACGTTACGTCGCGGCACAGACGAAGGCGCTCCTCGCCGCGCGCGGTATCGCCTCGGCGGACCCTCCGGGGCTGGGCGCCGCACCGCTCGGCAGCATCGTTCTATGGGACCACAAATCCGAGCCGCTGACCGCACTGGAATCCCACATGCTCTACGTTTCGGATAATCACTACGCAGAAGAGCTCCTGCGCACCGTCGGCGGGGCGGCCGGCCAACCCGACGATGCCGGCGGCGTCGCGGCCGAGCGGCGGTTCCTTGAACGCGCGGGGATTCCGGCTCCCGGACTGCGGCTTTTCGACGGCAGCGGTCTTTCGCCGAGCAATCGCGTCGCCGCCATTACCATCGGCCGTCTGCTCCTCTCGCAAGAGGCGTCCCTCTATCAATTGCTGCCGCTTGGAGGGAGGCAAGGAACGCTCGCCGATTACGACTTTACCTCCGCCCTTGGCCGGGTTCGGGCCAAGAGCGGGCACCTCTCGGATGTCTCGTCCCTCGCCGGTTACGCAAATACCACGCACCACGGCCGGGTCGCATTCGCGTTCTTGATCGATGGCTCGCCCGCCGATCCCGACGCATCGATCGTTCGCGCCATCGACCGTTTGGTCGAGTTTTGAATGGCCGGTTCGGCCGCTTAGGAGTAAACTTGTTCGACGAAGCCCTTCTTTCAAAATTGCTCGATCGCGCGCTGCAGCACGGCGGCGAATATGCCGACGTTTTCTGCGAGCGGCGCCGCACGGTGACCTATCGTCTTCAAGACGGGCGGATTCACGATTCTTCTTACGGCGTGACGCTTGGCGTCGGGATTCGGGTCGTCATGGGCGAGTCGGCCGGTTTCGCCTGCTCCGACGACCTTAGCGATGACGCGCTGCTTGCGGCTGCGGACGCCGCCTCGCTGATCGCCCGCACGGCGCCGTCGGGTAAGGCGGGGGCGGTCGATCTGCGAATCGAGAGCGTCCCGTCGGTCTACGGCGGCGAGCTCGTCACGCCGGTCGACGCCGGGCTCTACGCGGGATTGCTCGAGCGAGCAGACGTAACCGCGCGCCAATACGATCCGCGCATCGTCGCGGTGAACGCGCAGGTGTTCGACGAGAACCAAGAGGTTTGGATTGCGACGAGCGAGGGCCGGATGGTGCGCGATCATCGTCCGCTTATTACGCTTGGTGTCCAAGCGGTTGCGACCGACAAACAGGAGCGCAGCTCCGGCTACGTTGGGGACGGCGGACGGACCTCGATTTCATACTTCGACCTGCAGACCCCCGAGGATCTCGCCGAAGAAGCGGCTCGCATGGCGATCGTGAACCTCTGCGCCGCGCCGGCGCCGGCAGGGGAGATGGAGATGATCGTCGGCGCGGGCGGCGGCGGGGTGCTGCTCCACGAGGCTGTCGGCCACGGCCTCGAGAGCGACTTCAATCGGCGCGGCACCTCGCTCTATAGCGGCCGAGTGGGGGAGCAGGTCGCAAGCGAGCTCGTTACGATCTACGACGACGGCAATCTGGAAGAGGAGCGGGGCAGCGTCAACGTCGACGACGAGGGCGTGCCGGGGCAACATAAGGTTCTGGTCGAAAACGGCGTCCTGCGTGGCTATATGCAAGATACGCTCAACGCGCGCCTGATGGGCGTGCAATCTACCGGAAGCGGGCGCCGCCAATCCTTCCGCTTCGCCCCGCAGCCGCGAATGTGCAACACCTACATGCCTAACGGCGAGTCGAGCGTCGAAGAGATCGTCGCGTCAACGCAGCGCGGCATCTACGCCAAGTCCTTCGCCGGCGGTCAGGTCGAGATCGCGAAGGGGGATTTCGTTTTCATGGTCGGCGAGGGCTATCTCGTCGAGAAGGGCAAGATCACGGCTCCGGTGCGAAATGCGACGATTATCGGCAACGGTCCCGACGCGATGATGAAGGTCGTAGCCGTCGGCAGCGACAGCCGCTTGGCTCGCCGCCACTACACGTGCGGCAAGGGCGGGCAGTACGTGCCGGTCGGCGTCGGCATGCCGACGGTGAAGATCTCTTCGATCACCGTGGGCGGTACGCAACATGACTGAGGCCAACGCGGTCGAGTTGGCCTGCGAGGCTCTCAAGCTCGCGCAAGCGGCGGGAGCGCAGAGCGCCGAGGCCTCAGTTTCCATTGCGCGGCGCTTTCACGCCGAAGCGCGGGAACGGGCGATCTCAAAGCTCGAGGGCTCGACCGGTAAGAGCCTCTTCATGCGAATTTTTTGCGAAGGGCGCAAAGCGACGCTCTCGACCTCGGATTTCTCCGCCGAAGGAATGAATGACGCGATCCGCCGCGCGGTCGCGCAGGCCGCGCACGTCGCCATCGACGAATTCGCCGGCCTGCCCGAGACGGTCGCGCAGAACAACGTCGATCTCGCACTCTTCGACGATCGCATCGCCGATCGGGACGGGGGCGACAAGGTCGACGACGCGATGAAGCTGGAACGTTTGATCCGCGAAGCCGATACGCGCGTCGTCAATTCGAGCGGCTCCAACTACAGCGATGCCGTCGCCGTTACGGCGATCGCGAATACCTCCGGTTTTGCCGGTGCCTATTCCTGGACGCGCGCCGGACGCTCGACCGGTCCCGTCGCGCTGGACGGAGGCGTGAAACGGATCGCGCATTACGGTACGGAGGGGCGATATCTCGGCGAGCTCGAGCCGCCGACTGCCGTCGCGACGACGGCGGTGCGGCGCGCGGTCGACCTTTTCGGTGCGCGCAAGCCGCAGACGATGCGCGTGCCGGTGATCTTCGAGCGGGACGTGGCGGCGCAGTTTCTCGACGACATCTTCGCCACCGTCTCGGCCGCGAACGTGGCGATTAACAACTCCTGGCTCACCGAACGGGTCGGAAGCCGCGTCGGCAGCGAGTTGGTGACGATCGTGGACGACGGCGGCCTTCCCGGCAAACTCGGGAGCTCGCCCTTCGACGGCGAAGGCGTTCCCACGCGGCGAACGCCGGTCTTCGAAGGCGGGGTGCTGCGCACGTTCCTCTACGACACGTACTACGCGCGTAAGCTCGGCACGACAAGCACGGGTAACTCGACCGGCGGCGGCATCGGGCCGAACAACTTTTACCTCGAACCGGGGGCGTTGTCGCTTCCCGAACTGATCGCGGCGACGCCGCTGGGCGTTCTCGTGCTCGATACGATCGGCTTCGCGACCGAACACGCCTCGGGCACGTACAGCCGCGGCGCGCGCGGATTCTTCATCGAAAACGGAGAGCTGGCGTACCCGATCGACGAGTTTACCGTCGCCGGGCAGTACACCGAGATGCTCGAGCACATCGACGCGATCGCCAGCGATCTGCGCTGGGATTCGGCCGTCGTCTCGCCTTCGTTCCGCATATCGGAATTAACGGTTAGCGGAAATTGAATGCGTCGTGGGCACGTGCGATTCCTCGAACGCGGACACATTCGTCGGGCCACATCCGTGTGGCCCTCCTATCGTCTGCCTCGCGCCTTCCGCATCCGGCTTCGGCGCTCGGTCAGACGGTCCTCATCGGAACGTAACCGTCCCGCAGCGCTCTCAGGCGATGATTCGCTCGGAGGGACGGCGGCGTTGACGCTGTCGCGGGCCTATGCTACGCTACGTCGGCGGCCCTTCGGGGCCTAATTTTTCGTGCCTCTAGTGGGCATGCCGAAAGGGGGTCGTCAAGAGAATGGAAGTTCGCATCGCTCCGGGGGAGACCATCGAGAGCGCTTTGCGCCGTTTCAAGAAGGCTACCCAGAAGGCCGGTATCCTCGCCGAGGCGCGCAAGCACGAGCACTACGAAAAGCCCAGCGTTCGGCGCAAGAAGAAGTCCGCCGCGGCTCGTAAGCGCCGCGCGTAGCGCGTAGGCTCGTCACCAGTGGGAGTTCTCAAGGACCGGATCGCCGCCGATTTAAAGGAGGCGATGCGAGCGCGCGACCAGTTGCGCCTCGATACGCTGCGGTCGGCGCTCTCCGGCTTTATCTACAAGCGCTCCGAGAGCGGCCAAGAGATATCGGACAACGACGAGTTGGAGGTCGTCCGCCGGCTCGTCAAACAGCGTGGCGACTCGGAGGGCGAGTTCGAACGAGCCGGCCGTCCCGAGCTGGCCGATAAGGAGCGCCGAGAGCGAGATATTCTTCTCGCCTATCTGCCGGCGCAACGCTCGGCCGCCGAGATTCGCGAGATCGTGCAAAGCGTCTTAGCCGAGCTGCCCGAGGCTTCGCGCAACATGGGTGCCGTGATGAAGGTCGTGATGCCGCAGCTGCGCGAGGTCGCCGACGGAAATCTCGTGCGTCAGATCGTCACCGAAGAACTGGCGTCGTAGGGAATTTACCGAGGCGCGGCCGCGAGCCCGGGCGGGAGCCGGCCGCCGGCTGCAAGCGGCGAAACTTCCGCCGCTTGCTCGAATACCTACAACCATGAAGAAATCTCGCCTGCGCGCGGCTCTTTGGCTGGCGTGCATGCTTTGCGGCATCGCCGGTACCGCCGCGGGCGCGATAACGATGGGCCGGCCGGTCGTCGTCATTCCCATCGAGGGAACGGTAGACGACGGCATGGCGCATTTGGTAGAGCGCTCGGTCAATGAAGCCAACCAATCCAACGCCCGCGCGATCGTACTCTCGGTCAACAGCCCTGGGGGCCTGGTCAGCTCGGCCTTCCGGATTCGCGACGCGCTGCTCTCCGCCCAGGAGCCCGTCGACGCCTATGTCGCGGAACGCGCCTACTCGGCCGCGGCGCTGATCTCGCTCTCCTCAGGCCGCATCATCATGGCTCCCGGCGCTTCGATCGGCGCGGCGGAGCCCGTCGAAGCCGGCGGGACCGTTCCCCCGAGCGACAAAGTGATCTCCGCCTTGCGCGGCGAGTTCGAGTCGACGGCGCAACGCACGCACCACGACCCGAACCTCGCGGGCGCAATGGTCGACAAACAAGTGAGTCTTCCGCGCTACAAACGCTCCGGCATGGTGCTGACGCTTAACACCGACGACGCGGTGCGTTCGGGTATCGCCGCGGGAACCGCGCCGAATCTCAACGCTGCGCTCTCGCAGCTCGGCCTCTCCGGCGCGCCGACCGTAACGCAGTCCTACACGTTCGCCGAGCAACTCGTTCGCTTTGCGACCGATCCGGTCGTCAGCGGGCTCCTGCTCACGCTGGGGATGCTGGGACTTCTGATCGAGATGCAGACGCTCCACGGTATCGCCGGAGTGATCGGCGTCGGCGCATTTGCGCTCTTCTTTGGAACGCACGTCTACGCGGGTTTCTCCAATGAGCTCGTCATCGCGCTCGCGGTGCTGGGCCTCATCGGAATTCTTTGGGAACTGCACGTCGTGCCGGGGCACGGATTGCCGGGAATTCTCGGGGCCGGCGCGCTTTTGGTTGCCGTGCTCCTCGCCTTCGGTACGCCGTTCCTCTTCATCGGCCTCGAGACGATCGCGACGGCGATCGTGCTGACGGTCATTGCGTTCTCGATCACGGTCCGGGCCGTTCCGCAGAATGCATGGGCGCATCGCTTGGCGCTCTCCGCGGCGCAAGGGCCGGAGTACGTCGCGAGCGCCGATTTCGGCTCGCTGCGCGGCCGCAATGGGACCGCGACGAGTTATCTGCGTCCCGCCGGCATCGCGTCGATCGACGGACGTCGAGTCGACGTGCTGACCGCGGGAGAGTTCATCTCAGCCGGCACGCCCATCCGCGTCGTGCGCGTCGAAGGCGCACGCATTTTCGTCGAACCCGTCACTGCATAAGGAGGCTCCATGGTAGCCGTCAGCGGCGTAATCATCGTCCTTATCCTGCTTTTCGTATTCTTCGCGTTCTTGTATTACTTTCCGATCGGGCTCTGGATTCGGACGATTGCCGCGGGCGTTCCGCTCGGGATCATCGCGCTGGTCAGGATGCGTTTGATCGGGATCCCGCCGGGCGTCATCGTTACGAACTACGTTCGGGCGCGCAAAGCAGGCCTGAACCTCACGGTCGATCAGATGCAGTCGCATTACCTTGCCGGCGGTAACGTCGAAAAGGTTACGCTCGCGATGATCGCCGCGCAGCGCGCGCAGATTCCGCTGGAATGGCAGCGCGCAGCCGCGATCGACTTGGCCGGCCGCGACGTGCTCGAGGCGCTGCAGACCTCGGTGAATCCGAAGGTCATCGAGACGCCGATCTTTCAGGGCGTCGCCCAGAACGGCATTCAGCTCAACGTCAAGGCGCGAATCACCGTGCGCAGCAACCTCGATCGCTACGTCGGCGGAGCCGGCGAACCGACGATCGTCGCGCGCGTCGGCGAAGGCGTCGTTTCGGCGGTCGGCGCCGCGATCGACCACAAGGAAGTGCTCGAATATCCCGATCGCATCAGCAAGGCGGTGCTCGCCAAGGGCTTGGACGCCGGAACGGCCTTCGAGATCGTCTCGATCGACATCGCGGACGTCGATGTCGGCAAGAATATCGGCGCCGAACTCCAGACGAGCCAAGCCGAAGCCGACCGGCGCATCGCTCAGGCGAAGGCGTCGGAGCGCCAGTACGCGGCGCAAGCGGCCGAACAAGAGCAGAAGGCCGAGACGCAGGCGATGCGCGCCAAGGTCGTCGAGGCGGAGGCGTCGATCCCCCAAGCGATCGCCGAGGCGTTTCGCAGCGGCAATCTCGGCGTCATGGACTATTACCGCCTGAAGAATATTCAGGCCGACACCGAGATGCGCTCCTCAATCGGCGTCTCGACCGAAGCCGCGACCGATTCGCTGCAGCCGCCGATTCCCGGGCAGCCGTCGAAGTAACATTGCCGGCATGAGAATGGGCGCAGATGCGTGATATCGGGCTCTTCATTTGGGTTGGAATCCTGATTCTCGGCGTCGTCAGCAGCATCTCCAAGAGCGCCAAGCGTCAACAGCAGGCCGCCCAGCAGGCACAGGGGCGGCCGGCCGGCGCCGGTCTGCCGCCCCCGCCTCCGGCCGCGCCTGCCCCCGCCGCGCAGCTGATCGCTCCAGGTTCGAGTCCGCAGCAGGCGACGCTCTTGCGGGTGATGCAGGCGGTCGCCGCACAACAGGGGCTCTCGCCGGCGCCGCCGCGCCCGGAACGACCCGCTCCCAAAGCCGTGCCTCCTCCGGCGGCGGCCCTGAGGCCGCCCCCGCCCGTCCATCCCCCGCTCGATCTCCCGCAGCAGGCAAAGCGGCGCCTGTTCGCCAGCCAGCCAGAACTGGTGCGCGCCGTCATCGCGGCCGAGGTGCTCGGCAAGCCAAAAGCCTTCAACGACGAATATCGTCTATAGTTTGACTCAGCGATCGATCGATCTTCACGAACTCTCCGACCGCGTTCGGCTCTTTGGAGAGTACGATCGCAATCTTTCTGCCATCGAGTCCACGCTCGACGTTGCCGTTCATGCCGATGGCGACCGGCTGCTGCTCGCCGGCGAAGACGCTGCCGTCGCGCGCGCGGAGCGCGTCGTACAGCGGGTGCTCGACGCGGCCGTGGGCGGTGCGCACATCACGCCCGACGACTTGAAGCTCGCGTTGACCGACTCCGCCTCGCCTTCGGAAAGCGGGGCGCTCACGCACACGCTGCTGCGCACGCACCGCGGCCGCGAGGTGCGTCCGCGCACGCCGGGGCAACGAGAATTTATCCAGGCGATCGAGCGATTCACCCTGACGTTCGGAATTGGGCCGGCCGGCACGGGAAAGACGTACCTCGCGATCGTGATGGCCGTGCGTGCGCTCAAGCGCCGTGAAGCCTCGCGCATCGTTCTTTCGCGCCCTGCGGTCGAGGCCGGCGAGCGTCTCGGTTTTCTGCCGGGGGATCTGCGGGAAAAGGTCGACCCGTATATGCGGCCGCTCTTCGATGCGCTCGGCGATCTGCTCGACGATTCGGTGGTGAATAAATACATGGAGCGCGGCACGCTGGAAGTCGCGCCGCTTGCATATATGCGGGGGCGCACGCTCTCCGATGCGTTCGTCATCCTCGACGAAGCGCAGAACGCGACCGACGACCAGCTCAAGATGTTCCTGACGCGCTTGGGAAGCGGCTCGAAGATGGTCGTCACTGGCGACGTCACGCAGATCGATCTCCCGGGAGGACAGCGCAGCGGCCTGCGCGCCGCGGCGACGCGGCTACGCGAAATCGACGACATCGGGGTGGTCGAGATGAATGAGTCCGACGTCGTGCGCCATCCGCTGGTCGCAAAGATCGTCCGCGCTTACGCATCCGCACTGCCGCGGTGATCTACTATCGCAACGACGTCCGCCGCAGCGGCGTCGACGGACGGGCGCTCGTGGCCACGGCAAAGCGCTTGCTGGCGGCGATCGACGAAGGGAATTCGGGGATTTCGCTCACCCTGATCGGCGACCGCGCGATGCGCGAGCTCAACCGCGCGTACCGTGATAAAGACGCGGCGACCGACGTGCTGAGCTTTCCGATGGAGCAGGCGCCGGCCCCGGATGCCGAGCGGCTCTTGGGCGACGTCGTGATCTCGGTCGATACGGCGGCGCGCCAGGCGGCCGAGTACGACGCGACGCTCCAGCGCGAACTCTACCGTCTGCTGATCCACGGGCTGCTGCACCTGCTCGGGCACGATCACCTGGCGGCCGCGGAGCGGCGCGTGATGGAGCGGGAGGAACGGCGGCTCGCGGCAGCGATTGCGCTGCCATGGCCCTACGACCCGGCTAAACGCTGATGCATCAACCCGTTGACGATCGCGCAAAACGCGAGCCGCATTACCTTCCCGTCGACCGAAGCCGCTTCTTTCGATCGTTCCATCATGCATTCGAAGGGATCATCTACGCGACACGGACGCAGCCCAATATGCGCGTGCATTTCATCATCGCGGCGCTCGTGCTGCTTGCAACGCTCATCTTGCGGCTCGATCGCCTGTACGTCATTGCGACGGTCGGCCTTATCTCGCTCGTCCTCAGCCTCGAGCTGGTCAACACCGCGGTCGAATCGATCGTCGACCTGCTGATCGCGACGCACCATCCGCTGGCGAAGAACGCGAAGGATGCCGCTGCCGGCGCCGTGCTGATCGCGGCGGTCGGCGCGGCGCTCGCCGGCTATCTGATCTTTTATCAAGGGCTGATGAGCAGCGAGGCGCGAGTCTTCGCGGCGGTGCAGGCGGTACCGGCAAACGTCGCGCTGATCGCGCTGGCGGTCGTCGCAATCGTGACGATCTTCGCCAAGGCCTGGGTCGGCCGCGGATCGGCCTTGCAAGGGGGAGCCGTCTCGGGGCACGCGGCATTAGCGTTTGCAGTGGCAACGATGCTCGCGTTCTTTTACCAGAAGCCGCTCGCCGCGATCCTCGGCTACTTCGTGGCCTTCTTGGTCGCCCAAAGCCGCGTCGAAGCGCGGATTCACGCCCCGTTCGAAGTCTTTTGGGGAGCCGTCCTCGGCACGCTCGCCGCTCTGGCGATCTACGTGCTGGTGCGCCCCCACGTTATGCTATAATGGCGCCAATTTGAGCACCGACCCCGGTCGAAGTAACCTCGCCCTGCTCCCGTACCAGATCACCGCGCTCGTCGTGCTCGTGCTGCTGGCCGCCTTTTTCTCGGCTGCCGAAGCAGCGCTGGTTTCGATCTCGCGGCTGCACGCCCGCGCGATGGCCGACCGCCGGCTGCGCGGGTCGCGGCAGCTGCAGCTCATCGTGGACGACAAGAGCCGCTTTCTGACCTCGATGCTGGTCGGGAACACGATCGCGCTGCTCGCTGCCGACTCGCTGGCAACGTACCTGGCGCTCTCCTTAGGAATCCCCTCCGGCGCGATCGGTTCCACGATCGTGATGAGCGCGGTCTTCCTGCTGTTCGGAGAGATCGTGCCGAAGACGGCCGCGACCGGCGACAGCGAACGCTGGGCGCTGCGCCTCGCGGCGCCGATCCGCTACGTCTCCTTCGTCGTTTCGCCGGTGGCCCGGCTTTTTCAAATTACGACCGACCTGTTTTTGCGCCTGTTCGGTATCAAACATACGCTGGGCGCGTACGTTACCGAAGAAGACATTCGCGCGCTGGTCAACGTCGGCGCGGAACAGCGAGTGATCGAAGAGCAAGAACGCCAGCTGATTCATTCCGTAATGGAGTTCGGCGATACCATCGTCCGCGAGGTAATGAAGCCGCGGCCGGAGATGGTCGCGGTCTCGATCGAAGACTCGCCCAGGCGAATCCTCGACGTCGTCATCGCCGAGGGCTATTCGAAGCTGCCCGTGTATCAGGAGTCCAAAGACGACATCGTCGGCGTCATCCACGACCGCGAGCTGCTCGTCGCACTTGCCAACGGCACGCTCGCGCACGCGAACGTTCGCGCGCTGATGCGAACCGCCGTGCACGTTCCCGAGACCAAGAAGATCGCGGACCTGCTGCGCGAGATGCAGCGCGACAAATTTTCCTTGGCGATCATCGTCGATGAGTACGGCGGAACGGCGGGGCTCGTGACGATGGAAGACCTTTTGGAAGAGATCGTCGGGGAGATCCGCGACGAGCACGATATCGACGAACAAGAACCGATCTCGGTGCTCTCCGATCTCGAAGCCGTGGTCGAAGCGGGCACGAATATCGAAGACGTCAACGCGACGCTTGGGACCGAACTGCCGACGGCGGATTTCGAGACGATCGGCGGGTACACCGTCGGCCTTTTCGGCCGGCTTCCGAACGAAGGCGAAGAGATTCAAGCCGACGACCACACGCGGCTGCGCGTCGACCGGACGCGCGGGCGGCGAATTTTGGCGGTGCGCGTCTACACCAACGGCATCGCCGCGCGGGCTGCGAACGCGGAGGATCCGGACGCCGCCGCGCAGCTATAAAGCCCGCGGCATCGTCCTGCGCGGACGCCAGCTCTCGGAGGCCGATCGGATCGTTACCCTCTTTACGCTGGAGCACGGCAAGCTCGATGCCGTCGGCAAGGGTGTGCGCCGCATGCGCAGCCATCTGGCGGGACGCCTCGAGCTGGCCAATGAGTGCGATTTCGTGATGCACCGGGGCCGGTCGCTCGATGTGATCGTCTCGGCCGAAACGCTACGCGCGCCGTGGCCTTCGCTCGTCGAGCCGGAACGCTTCGCGGTCGTTTCGCTCGTAATCGAGACGATCGATGCTTTTTGCGAGCCGGACCTTCCGATTCCCGAGGTGTACGATCTGCTCGCCGGAGCGATCGCCGCAGTTTCGAGGGCCACCGAGCCGCGCGACCTGCTGCCCCGCTTTTCGCTGCGCCTCTTGGACGTGCTGGGGCTCGCGCCGCCGCTCGACCGTTGCGTGCGGTGCGGCGCCGCGTTGCCCGCCGGACGCGTGTGGCTCGATGCCGAGGCGGGGGGCTTCATCGACGAACGCTGCCGGGAGCGTTGGCGAGATCTGCCCGAGCTCGAGGCTGCCGACCTAGAGAACCTTCGCGCCCTGGCGCTGCCGAAGGGCAGCGGGGCAGGAGCGCGGCTTCGGGCGACCCGCGCCGGCGCTCGCGCCACCGAAGAGCTCATCGCCCATCATCTGGGACGCCGCCCCAAGGCGATTGCGTATGCTGACAGCCTCAGCCGCTCGCCCGGTCCGCGGGCGTGATCATGGCCTTGGACGTCGGCAGCAAGCGCATCGGCGTGGCGATCTCCGATCCCAGCGCGAGCTTCGCTCTCCCGGTCGCCACGATCGAACGGACGAACCGCAAGCAGGACCTCGAAGCGATCGGCGAGCTGATCGCTTCCTATGGGGTGGACGAGCTGGTGGTCGGCGACCCGGTGACCTTGACCGGCGAGCGCGGGCCGGCCGTACGGCAGATGGATGCCTTTGTCGAGATACTCCGCACGGTCTTTACGGGTACGATCCACCGAATGGACGAGCGCCTAACGAC
>DATAQH010000057.1:0-10516 GCA_036264815.1 Candidatus Cybelea sp. | reverse complement strand
TGCGACTAGGCCGAAGAGCATCACGATACCGAGCATCGAGATGATGTTGAGCGACTGTCCTTGGTCGGGCTGCAGGCGGCCCATCAGCGCGAGGAAGATCAGCGCACCGATGATCGCCAGCGGCACCGAGAACATGACGATCAGCGGCTCGAGGAACGAGCCGTATAAGATCACCATCAGGATGTATACGAGCATGAACGAAGTGACGAGCGCAATGCCCATGTTCGTAAAGGTCTCTTCCATGAACTGGGAGTTACCCTGAGATTTCAGGCCGACGCCCTGCGGCAGGAAGCCCGGCGTCTGCAGCTTTTTCTGCAAAGGTCCAACGATCTGACCCAGCGAGTAGCCGGGAAGCACGTCGCCGTACACGTTGACCACGCGCTGCCGATTGAGGCGCTCGATCTTCGTCGGCGCGGTCGTCCAGGAGAAATCCGCCACGTCGCCGATCGGCACCAGGCCGCCGTCGTTCGTGCGCACCTTGACGTTCTTGAGCGCTTCGTCGGTTTGGCGATCGGCCGAGGGGAACTGCACGCGCACGTCGACGAGGCCGGTCGGCGTTCGTACTTTCGTCGCGACGGCACCGTCGACCGCGATGCGCGCGACCGTCGCGACATCGGACGGGTTGATACCGAGTAGCTCGCACTTTTGCCGATCGACGTCGACGTTCATCCGCGGCGCACCGTTCTCGGCACTCGTTTGAACGTTGACCGCCCCCGGCATCGTGCGTAAGAACTGTGCGACCTTTTCGGCGGCCGGCCCGATTGCCTCATCCGAACCGGTCAGCGAGTAGTAGATCGCCGGCCCGTTGCCGTTGTCGCCGGCAACGTTGAACTCACCGCCCGGCACAAGATATCCGAGCTTCCGAATGAGCTTGATCGTCTGGTTGGTCTCTTTGATGTGACCGTCGGCCATCGTGGCGTTGAGCTGCGCGTAGTTGCCGCCCGAGACGCTGCTCCAGCCGGCGGGTTTGCGACCCGTCGTGGCGCTGACCGATTTGATCCCGGGAAGCTTGAGGATCGCGTCTTCGAGTTTGGAGACGTGTCTGTTGGTTGCCGAGATCGGCGTTCCGGCCGGATAGGTCACGCTCATGTCGATCTCGCCGTTTTGCTGCGCGGGCATGAAGTCGAAGCTGACCGAGCCCAGCGGCAACATCACGAGCACGAGCACGACGGGTAAAACGAAGGTTGCAAGCGTCGTCCCGCGAGTGGTTCCCAGCGAGCGCAGGAACTTAGCGGGCGGCAAGTTCTGGCCGGGCAGACGCGTACCGAGGCGGCCGCGCATCAGCGCGCCGATGCCGTGGGCGATCCCGCAGACGGCGAGCAGTACAACACCCATGCCGACCGTCGCCATCCCTCCGCCGGCGACCAGCGTCAGCGACATGAGGAGCAGCGCGAGACAAACGTAGACGACGAAGGCGCCGTGCTGCAGCGCGAAGGGCAGCAGCTTCGCGCGATAGAGCTGCAGAATCGATTCGTACCGGTGCACGAACGCATTGAGCAGCAGCAGGGCCGCAACGAAGATGCCGATCGCATTCAAGACGAACCATCCGGTGAACGTGCCGATGGCAAAGAGCGCGGCCGCAACGACCAGCAGAGCGATATCGACGCGACGGTCGTCGAGCGCGTGCAGCCACTTCGGAATCGCCTCGGAGCGATTGAGCACGCTCCACTTCGCCGCGAGCAGCGGCGTCAGCGTAAAGGAAACGAAGAGCGAGAAGAGCGTCGCGGTGACGACGACCGCGCCGTACTCGCGCAGGTACGAGCCGACGATCCCCGACATGAAGGCGATCGGCAGGAAGACGACGACGTCGACCATCGTGATCGCCACCGCGGCGCCGCCGATCTCCGTGCGCCCGGTGATTGCCGCCGTCATCGCGTCGAGCCCCAGGTCTCGATGCCTGGTGATATTCTCTAAGACGACGATCGAGTCGTCTACCAGGATACCGATGATCAGCGAGAGACCCATCATCGACATCGAGTCGATGTGGAAGCCGAAGAGCCGCATGACGATGAATGTCGAGAGAATCGAGGTCGGTATCGCCAGGAAGACGACGACCGCGTTGCGCCACGCGTGCAGGAAGAGCAGCATGACGATGGCCGTGAGGATGATGCCCTCGATCAGCGACTGTCCGACGCCGGTCAGCATCTTCGCGGTGTAGTCGGCCGGCGCGTCGATTTCGTGGAAGTCGAGTTGCGGGAATTGCGTCTCGATCTTCTTCATCTCGGTACGCAAGGTCTGCGTCGTCTTGATCTGGTCGGCGTCGAGCGTCGGATTAATCTCCATGTACACGCGCGGATGACCGTTATACGAGGAGATGCTGCGCATTTCGATGTGGCTGTCGTAGGCGTTGGCCACGTCGCCGATCTTGAGCGACTTGACCGGGAACTGCAGCACGCTAATCGGCGAGAGCGGGATCGCGAGCAGGTCGGTCGCCTTCTCGACGTAGTCGTGGATCGCAACGCTGCCCTCGCGCGTCGGCTGGGTCATGATGCCGCCCGGCACGTTGAGGTTGTTGATCTGAACGGCGCTAAAAATGTCCTCGAGGGTCGCGTTCGTCCCGTCGAGCTTGACCGGGTCCGGTTCGACGTGAAACTCGCGATCGGCCGAGCCCCGCACGTCCACCGACTGAACGTTGGGAATCTGCTCGATCAGCGGAACGATCTGGCTATTGATGAGATCGGCGATCTGCGGTTGGCTGAGCGTCTTGGAGCTTACCGCTACGTCGAGCAATGGCGGTTCGGCTTGCCCCGCTTTCGTGACGACCGGCGGATCCAGATCGCTCGGCATGTAGACGCGCGCGACGTCGGCCCGCCGCTGCACGTCGACGGCGGCAAGATTGAGATCCGTTCCCATCTTGAACTGAACGACGACGACCGCGGTGCCTTCTTGAGCGTTCGCCGTAATCTCGTCGAGATTGTCGATGCCGGCCATCTGATCTTCGATCGGCTTGATGACCATGCGTTCCATATCTTGCGGCGACGCACCGGGGTAGCTCGCGGCGACGACGACGATCGGGAAGTCGGTGTTCGGCGGACTAGAGCTCCGGCCGAGCTGGAGGAACGAGATGACGCCAAAGATCACCAGCGCGCCAAAAACTGCGATGGTGATCGTCGGGCGGGTAAGGGCGAAACGCGTCAACCACATACTGCGTGTTCCATTGCTGCCTAGTTTTACGCCGAAAGCCTCGCGACTGTTTCAGACCTTTCTATGAAACTCGCCGCTTCCATATTATCCTCGCCACACTATTAAGGAACCCTGAACCACTCTGCGAATCAAAAAACTTCAAAGCTTCTAGCAAGCGAGCTACTGCTTATGTCGATATAGGATTCAAGTTAGCGCTTGCTGTGCCGGCCGCGTTTCTCCGGCGGATTGATTCCAAAGCAGCCAGTCGTCCGAAACCGCGGAGTACGGCTCCTTTGGCTGGGAGAGTTTGAAATTGAGAGAGCGGCCGAGAGCGTCAATCAGCAGAAATGGAATGAGCCCATTTACGTACGTCCACGGCCGATCGGATTCTATACCCAAGGGATGAAAGCCAGACGCTAAATTTAGTCCCGCCAGAGCCGCGAGGATGAGTGGTGCAATCGTGAGGTAACCAACGAGTCCACGTGTGGAAGGAATGATTCGGTTCATCCACGCCTTGTATCGGAGAAGCCATGGCGGGGGCTTTGCGTCGAGTACGAGCAACCCGTAAAGAAAGACTACGGGGACACCCAGGAGCGCTGTCCCGACGAGCGTGTGAGCGGCTATGGCGGCGCACCTCCGGTGAGGGACTCGAGGGTGCAGTCGCCCCGGACTCCCAAAGCCCCTACCGATCGCAAATCTGCGCAAGACTGGACTCGAACCAGCACGAGATTGCTCCCGCTAGCCCCTCAAGCTAGTGCGTCTACCAATTCCGCCACTTGCGCACGGGGCTGCACCCGTTTCGGGGCATTGGCCGCCGCCGCCCTTCTTGACGGTTCTTCCAAGCCGTCTTACGGCGGCCCGAAGGCGATCGCGTGCGGTCCGTACACGCCGTCCGTCATCGTGCGAAGAGGCTTCTTGCCCCCGGGTGGATAGACGACGATTTCTTCGCCCGTGGGACCCTTGCAGCAGATCAAATACAGGTTGTTCGAGGCGTCCACCAGGACGGTGCGCGGGTCGTAGACCTTCCGTATTTTAAAGAGCAGCGGCCACTCGTGGGAGTTCTCACGCTCGTACGCCGTCAGGGTGTTGCTGTCGGCGTTGGTGACGAACAGCTGTCCGGACGAGTTGAGCGCGACCCCCGTCGGGCCGCGACCGCTGAAAATCGTCGCCAGCAGTTTATCTGATTGGGGCGAGTAGATCGTAACCCAGGAGCCGTAGCCGCCCGCCCCGTCCGCGGCGTAGAGCCGTCCTTTCGTGTCGAATGCCAGAGATTCAGGCCCCAAAACGGCGTCCTGGATCGTTCGTATCGGATTGCCGTCGGGCGAATAGACGGTGATGGTATTTCCAAACCAGTTTGCAACGTAGAGATTTTCTTGAGAATCGAAGGCGAGCGCGTCGGGATCGTTGATTCCTGCCGTTATAACGAGCGTCGGCTTTTTATGCCCCCTGGGATAGACCGAAACGTTCTCGCCGATTTCGTTCGCGACGTACAGGTTATCGCTGCGATCGACCGCAAGCGCGAGCGGCGTCTGCAGCCCCGTTGTGATCGTGCCGAGAAACTTTCTCGAATGGGGCGCATAAATCGAAATGTTGAACGACCCGGTGATCACGTACATCGTTCCGCGCGAGTCGAAAGCGATTGCTCCGGTGTTGAATCCCTCGTACGGGATACCGTCGGTGATCGTGCGCACGAGATTTCCGTTCGAGTCGAACTCCGTGATGGAGTTGACGTTTTCGACGAACAGGTGCTGCGCAGAGCCTGTCGACGCGTTTTGCGGTCGTGCCGCCGACCCGGGCGGCATGCTCGTCCAACTCGAGCACGCGCAAAGCATAGCCGCGGTTAAACCGAGGCTCGGAACCTTCCAGCGTAGTGTCACACCCAAACCCTCCTGTTTAAAGGTTCGGTGGCATCTCCGTCCGACCCCCTGGAGCTTTATCTCATATTGGGGTCGAGCGCGTCGCGCAGGCCATCACCGATATAGTTGATGGCCAGTACCGTAATGAGTATGCAGAGGCCGGGGAAGACCGCCGCCCACCAGGCTTGCTGGAGATTGCTGGCGGCATTGGCCAGCATGTTGCCCCACGACGCGGTCGGCGGCTGGATGCCCAGACCCAAGAACGAAAGCGTGGATTCGAGGATAATGACGCCGGCGACGTCGAGCGTCGCCTGGACGACGATCGGCGCGACTGCATTGGGGAGCAGATGCCGAAAGATAATGCGCCCGTCGTTGTTGCCGACGGCGCGCGCGGCTTCGGCAAACTCACGCTCGCGCAGGCTCAAGAAGGACGCACGCACGAGACGTGCGACAGGCGGCCATGAGAGCGCGCCGATGATCACGACGATCACTCCGAAGCTCAGAGCCGCCTTCGAGGAGCTCGCCGCCACGATCGCCGTGAGGACGAGCAAGAGCGGCAGGAGCGGAATCGAAAGAAAGACATCGGTAAGGCGCATCAGCGCGTAGTCGACCCAGCCTCCGTAGTACCCGGCGATCGCGCCTAAGACCGTCCCGATCAGGATCTCCATGATCACCGCGAAGACGCCGACCGTGAGCGAAATGCGCGCGCCGAAGAGCAGCCGCGAGAGCAGGTCGCGCCCGACTTCATCGGTTCCCAGCGAGTGACCCCAGCAGGACGCTTTATCTTGGAAGCACGGCGGCAGCGGCGTGCCGTTCCAGTGCGGCACCGCGGCGGTCCCGTTATCGATCGAGTTGGGATCGAAGGGCGATAACTGGCCGGCGAAGACGGCGGCCAAGATCATCAGCAACAGAACGATCGAGCCTGCGATGGCCAGTTTGTGGCGCCGGAAGCGCGTCCAGAACGTGACCTTGCTGAACGTTACTTCGTCTTCGGCAATCGGCTTGCCGGGCATCTGCAGCGTTGGTGCGGCCATGTTCTCGTCTCTTTCAGTCGTACTTCACGCGCGGATCGAGCCACGCGTAAACGACGTCGGCGAGCAGGTTGGAGAAGACGACGAAGAAGGCGACGAGCAGCAAGTATCCCATCAGCAACGCGAGGTCGCTCTGCGTCAGTGCGTTATAGAAGAGCCGGCCCATTCCCGGCCACGCAAAGATCGTCTCGGTGACGATCGCGCCCGCGATCAAACCCGGCAGCGAGAGCGCCGTGACCGTAACTACCGGGATCAGGGCGTTCTTCAAGCCGTGTTTAAAAAGAATCGTCCGGAACGGTAAGCCCTTTGCGGCGGCCGTGCGCATGTAATCCGTGCCGAGCACTTCCAGCAATGACGAGCGCATGAAGCGGCTGAAGAGCGCGATCTGCAGCAGCGCGAGTACGACCGCCGGCAGCACGAGATGGACGAGCCGGTCCCCGAGATCGAAGTTGTCGCTGGTCGCCAGGCCGGCGGACGGCAGTTGAATTTCGTAGCCGCCGGGCAGCGGTATGCCGTGCACCGCAAACGCCAGCTGCATCATCAGCGCAAACCAAAAAACGGGCATCGACTGCCCGACGAAGGCGAAGGTCGTAATCGCGTAGTCGAGCGCGGTGTAGCGATAGACGGCCGATAAGATGCCGGCCGTGATGCCGAAGCCAAGCGCCAGCAAGAGCGCCGCGGCGGTTAGCTCCAGGGTCGCGGGAAGGCGCTCGATCAGGGCTTGGAAGACCGGCTCCGAGTTGCTCGTCGAGTAGCCCATATCGCCCACCAAGACGTGCCCGAGCCACTTGATGTACTGGATGGGCACCGGCTGGTCGAGGCCGAGGTTGTGTTTGAGGCGCACGATGTCGGCCTGGGTGATGTGCGGGTTCTGCAGATAGGGCGCCAGCGGTCCACCCGGCATGTTGTAAAGGATGCCGTAGAGGATGATCGAGATGGCCAGCAGCAGCGGAATCGATTGAAGAGTCCGGCGCACGACGTATGTGAACAATTTTGGGCCGCGTTATTCTGCCGTGAGACCGAGCATCCTTCGAGCCCGGTCCGGCGTGGCGATATTGCGGCCCGCCTCGGTGGCGAGGCGAACGATCCGCGCGACCAGCTCCTCGTTGCGCGCCAGACGGCCTCGGCTGTAGTGCAAATTGTCCTCTAATCCGACGCGAACGTGTCCGCCCATCGCGATCGCCGCCATTGCCATCGGGAGCTGCTTTTTGCCGATTCCCGCGACCGACCACGTGCAGCCCTCGGGCAAATCGTCGACGAGATCGCAGAGGTTTTGAACCGTCGCTTCCAAGCCGCCCGGAACGCCGAGCACGAAGTCGACGTGCTGCGGAAACGAAAGCAGTCGTTCTTTTGCCAAGCGGCGGGCGTTCGAAAGGTGCCCTTTATCGAAGATCTCGAGCTCGGGCCGCACGCCGAACTCGTTCATCCTCTTGAGCAGCTCGCGCATGATCGGAAAGCTGTTCTCGAAAATGTCGTCGCCGAAGTTGACGCTGCCGCAGGTGAGCGTCGCCATCTCCGGCCGCAGCTCGAGCACGCTGCCGCGTTCCTGCGGCGTCATGCCGATCGCTCCACCGGTCGAAAACTGCACGATGAGGTCGCTCTGCGCGCGAACGGCGTCGTACGCCTCACGAAAACGCTCGACGCTGTGCGTATTGGTGCCGTCGTCGTTGCGGCAGTGGACGTGGATGATCGACGCGCCGGCCTCGCGCACCGCTTTTGCGGCTTCGCCCAAAAGCTGCGGAGTGTACGGCAGATGCGGCGTCTGATCGGGGCGAACCTCGGCTCCGACGGGCGCGCACGTGATGATGAGCGGGTCCATGCCGCTCATTGTGACAGCGCGCGGTAGGCGGCCTCTACGAAGGCGGCGTCCATGCCCAGCAGCTCGGCAAGCGCGATCGCGTCTGCCCGGGGGATGTCGTCGCCGTCGACCTCGACGATCCGGTAATCCATCGCCTCCGCGAGTTCGCGCAGCGCTGCCGAGAGATCGCCGACCTCGGGCGGCCGAGCAATTTCGCGCAGTCCGCGTACTGCAAAGTGGCGCACCGCGGCTGCGGCGGGGATCCCTTGCAGGTGCGTTGCGACCAGCGCGCACGCATTGCGCTCGCGCAGACGCTCCAGCAGCGCGATCACGAGAGCTCGCCCTTCCTGCGGCGTCGTCGTCCGGGCGAACTCGTCGGCAAGAACCAGCAGGCGCTCGGCATCGCGGCTCAAGAGCGCTTTGAGCGCAACCAACTCTTGCGCGAACGACGACAGTAGGCCACCCGTATGCGCGTCACCGCCCAAGCCGAGCCATGCGATCCGCTCGAAAAGCCCGATGCTCGCGCCGGCTGCCGGAACCGGGACGCCGAACGCGACGAGCAAGGCGAGAAAGCCGCACGTCTGCAGCGAAACGCTCTTACCGCCCATGTTCGGCCCGGTGAGCACCGCGGTACCGGCGAGATCGAGATCGATCGGAACGAAACTGCGTCCGGCTACGGTCAGTTCGTTATCGATCGGCAGAAAGCGCGCGCGCGCGAAACGCAACGCGGCCTCCCGTGAGACGTTCGCCGCCGCGCAGTCGTAGCGCTGGCAAAAGTGCACGGCTGCAAGCACGACATCGAGCTTGCCGATCGCAACGGCGGCCGCGTTCATTCCCGCGGCCTGCCGCCCGACGATCGCCGAAAGCTGGGAGCGCACGCGTTCCTCGGTTGCCGCGACCGCATCGAACGCTTGTTGACGCCGCCCCAGCGCGGCCAGAAATCCTTCGCCGTGCTCGATCGCGGCGAGAAGATACGTCGGCGCTTCTCGTACTATGCGCACGCCGGCGGGCAGCGGGCCGCGCAAGTCGGCCCGCATAACGATGAACTCGTCGCCAACCTCGCTGCGCCCGAGAGCCTGTGCGACTCGCGCCGTCTCCCGGCCGCGCACCGCGTCGAGTTCGGCCTGCGCCTGCGAAAGCGTCGTCCGGGCAGCGGCGAGGCCGGCGTCGAAAGCGTCGGCCAAGTAAAACTCGGACGCTCCCGAGCGCCCTACGTCCAAAGCCGCTAAGACGGCGCTGGTCGCGTCGTTCTCGGCCTCGGGCAGCGAGGAGCCGCCGAGAAGTTCGTCGATCCGTTCGACGCTCTCGCAAAAGCGGCGCAGTTCCAAAAAATCGGCATCGTGCAGCGTCTCTTCGATCGACGCTCGGGCGACCGCGCTCGATACGTCGGCGAGCCCCTCCAGTTCGATTCGCACTGCGGCTATGCGATCGGCTTTGACCTCGGCGGCGACCGCACAGATCCGCTGCGCGCGGTCCTGCGCCGCTTCCTCGTCCCCCGGACGAAACGGCGCGAGCTGCGCAAAACATCGCGCGCCGTACGGCGACCTCGGAGAAAGCCGTTCGCTCAGCCATGCGAAGCCGAGCAGCTCGGCGGTACGCTCGTCGAAGAGATCGTTCGGCTTCACGCCGCTGCGCCCGCAAAGACGTCGAACGCCGGGACGCCCGTCGCTTCGCCGACCTCGCGCAGAAATGCCGCCGGTTCGAAGAAGCGTTCCGGCGCAAGCGCGCATACCGTTGCCGCCACGACACGCAACGGTCGCCGGCAGCGCACCCGCAGACGCGCGAGCGCTTGTGCGAGCGACGTTCCGCTCATCACGATCTGCGTCGCGTCGCGCACCACGATCTCGCGCTGTTCACCGGCGGCAATCAGCGCCGCCGCCGTCGTGGCCGTCAACGCACCTTGCAGCTCGATCGCGTCGGCGCCCGGTGTCGCCGGCGCGATCTGCAGACGCGCGGTCAGCGCGGCCGCGCCGGCGACCGCCTCGGCAGGCGTCGTTGCCGCGGCAGCGCCGCACGCCACAACGATTGCACCGTCCGAAGCCGCCAGCGTCGCTATCCGGTCGATCGCTCCATCGACGAGGACGATTTCACACCGCCTCTCGAGTTCGGCGATGCTCTCACGCAAGGCCGATGCTGAAGACGGGCCGATCAAATCGTACTCTCCGTCGAAAACGGTACGCGCGTACAACAGCGCTCCGGCCGCGCTCGTGAGGTGAGGCGCGGCGAGGATTTGACACGCCGGCGATGCCGGTAAAAGCGCTCGCGCGGTTGCGAAGAGCGTCTGGGGACGAAGGCGCCAGCGCGGCTTGTGACCGATCGAAGCGATGCCGGTATGCAATCCCGCGCCCCACGCCGCCTCGTAAATCGCACCGAGCGTCGTGCTCTTGCCGACACCCTTGCCGGTCCCGACGACGAAGATCGAACGAGCGCCGGCGGCGCGGGCAAGTTCCAGAATGCGCAGACCAACGTTCACGAAAAGCGACGTTAGCTATCCGGCGTGCAGCGCCTTGAGCGCGGCAAAGACGATGCCCGTAAGCGCGAGCAGCGCGCCGCCGACGAAAGCGGCGTTGCGTTCGGCGTAGCCTCCGAGGCTGCGCCCGACCAGCAAGCCGAGCATCGTCGATGCGACCGAGACGATCGCGATGACGATCAACGAGACGGGAAGCGGCACCCCGACGTACAGAATCGAGAATCCGATCCCTAACGAG
>DATAQH010000376.1:0-10784 GCA_036264815.1 Candidatus Cybelea sp. | reverse complement strand
AAGCAACGGCGATCGCATTAGCACTGGAAGGCGCACCGGTTCCCCGTCCGCTCTCGCACGACCTGATGCGCAACATCCTTGAAGGGCTCAACGCGAATCTCGAGCAGGTCGTCATCCACGACATCAAAGAGTCGACGTTCTTCGCCAAACTCGTCGTGCGCACGAACGGCGAGCTGCAGGAGATCGACGCGCGCCCCTCCGACGGCATCGCCCTTGCATTGCGCGTTCCCGCTCCGATCTTCGTCTCCGACAAGATCGTCCTAGAAGAAGCGACCACGGAGAAAAAAACGGTGAACGAAACCGAACTGGCACGCTTTAAGAAGTTTCTCGAGGACCTAAAGCCCTCCGACTTCAACCGTTAGGGCCCAGACCGCCGGTTTAAAAGCCACGCTGCCAGCAGCAGACAGGAAATGACGACCAAGAGCGCGGCTATTCCCATTACGATAACGAGCCTGCTTAGAGTTCGAACGTTCTCCAGTCGTATGCACTGAAGCCGTTGGTCACGTCCTCCCAGCCGATGCGATAGGCGTTGTAGATGCCTTCGGTGTCGTCGAAGCCGACGACGGCGACCGGCAGCGTCTGCTTGGGGCGGATGTAGCGAAGTTCGGTGGCGGGGACGTTCGCGATGAAGGCTTCCAGGAGCGCGTTATTCTGCGTGGCCGTGTCCCGCTGCGCGGGCGAGAGCCGGGCGAACGCGCTCTTCCCCAGCGACTGGAAGTACGAGTTGCGCATCTCCATTTCGAAGATCTTGCGCTGCATCGTCCCGTAGGCGGCAAAAGCGATCTCGACCGCGTCGTCGTAGCTCTCTTCAGGTTCGAACGGAGGATCGAGTAAGACGATGTCGGCGCCTCTCGCCACCGCGTGCGCGATTCCGACCGGCGAGTTGCTCGCAACGCCGCCATCGCAGTACGAGTTTAGCGTGCCGTCGGGCCCAGGCAGCGAGATAGGGTCGAACGCGATCGGAATCGCGATCGATGCGAAAAGCGCGCGGTGTAAGATGTCCGGCGTCGCCTCCCGCACGATCGTCTGCTCTCCCAGCAGGACGCGCAACGCGTGCGTGACGCGAAGCGGCAGTTCCTGGCCGCTGGACGGCCGCACGTAAAAATACTCGGGACGCTGATGCGTCAAGTTCGTGACCGCCCAGATCAATGGCGCAACCAGCGGCGTCGACGGGTCGACGTGGCTCGAGATCCAGTCGTAAGCGGGACCGGTTTGCAAGACGGCGCGCTGATTACGCACCAGTCCGGTCAGACTAACGACCGAGGCGACGCGATCGAGCACGCCGCTCTCCGGATCGCGCAGCGACGCGTACTGCGGCTTTGCACGAATGACGTTATCCCTGCTGACGCTGAACCAGAGGTCCTGCAGCTTCGAATATTGGGCCGCTGCGACCATCCACCCGTTGAGCGCGCCGATCGAGGTTCCGCAGACGACTTCGTAGGGCGCCAGCGGCTCTCCGTCGCTCACGTGCTGCTGCGCGACCAGCGCTCCGATAATGCCGGCCTCGTAGGCGCCGCGCGCGCCCCCGCCGCTGAAGACGAGTGCGCGCGCAAGGGGCCGAACCGGCGTCTCTACTTCCGGCGATGCACCCAGCAGCGCCGGAGCGACGGCCGATGCTCCGGCGGCAAGCAGAAACCGGCGGCGATCGATCATGCCACAGCTATTAGCTAAAAATACTGGGATTCCATTTGATGCGCCGGATCGCGTGCAGCAGCGAACGCAACGGAGTTCAAACATCGATCGGCGCGAGCTGGGGCGATAGACTCAGTTGCCTCGGCATGACTGCCGGGGTCGGGCTAGAACAAGGCGCGCATGAGTGACGAGTTGCGCGCCGAGATCGGCGTTTTTGGCGGGTCCGGCTTCTATTCGCTGATCGAAAACGCGCACGAAACCTGGGTAGAGACGCCGTTCGGCGCGCCCAGCGACCGGGTGGCGCTTGGGGAGATCGCGGGAAAGCGCGTTGCGTTCCTGGCGCGCCACGGTAAGGACCACCGCTTTCCGCCGCAGGCAATCAACTACCGCGCGAATATGTTTGCGATGAAGGAGCTGGGCGTGAAGTGGATCATCGGTCCGACCGCCTGCGGGTCCTTGCTCGAAAGCGTCAAGCCCGGATCAATGGTCGTCGCCGATCAGCTCGTCGACCGTACGAACGGCCGCAAAGATACGTTTTACGACGGCCCGGTCACGACGCACGTGAGCTTCGCCGATCCGTATTGCCCGACGCTGCGTCCGATCGCGATCGACGCGCTGCGCTCGCTCGAGATCGAAACGCACGAACGCGGCACGGTCGTCGTTATCCAAGGGCCGCGGTTTTCGACACGCAGTGAGTCGAAGTGGTTTCAGAGCCAGGGCTGGGAGGTCATCAACATGACGCAGTACCCCGAAGCCTACCTGGCGCGCGAGCTGGAGATGTGCTACGTCAACATCTCGCTGATCACCGACTACGACGTCGGGATCGCAGGGATGACGGCCGTCTCACACCACGAGGTCATCGAGGTCTTCAATCGCAACAACGACCGCGTCCGCAACGCGATCGGCCGCATCATCGAAACGATTCCGATCGGCGCCGACTGCTCGTGCCGGCACGCGCTCGAGGGGGCGCGCTTTTAAGCCGATGCGCCTGCGAAGCGTCGATTTCGCGATGTACGCGCGGGCGGTGCCGCAACTGCTGCGCCACCCGACGGTCTTCGTGATGCCGCTGCTGGCGGCGGTCGTCGATATCTTGATCGAGCAGATCTCGCCCTACTTCACCGACCCGGTGGGAGGTTTGGGGCTCTTCGTCTTCCAGATTATCACGCAGCTGCTCTACGGCTTCTGCTTCGGCGTGGCCGTCATCGGCGCAAACAACGTCTGGCGCGGCCGGCGCGCGACCTTCGACGAAGCCTGGGAGGAAGGGCGGCAGAAGGCCGGCGGAATCCTCATCGCGGCCATCGGTTTCTACTTCTTGCTGTGGGCGGCGCAATACATCGGTGAGTTTTTCGGCGGCGGGATCGTCGGAATCATCCTCCAGCTCGTCGTCGCGTTTTTGCTGATTTACACGATCCCCGCGGCGGCCATCGGCGGTATGCCCGGCAATCTCGCGATCGGTGCGTCGTTCCGTGCGGTTCGCGAAAATCTCCTCGGCGCGGGCGTCCTAGCCGCCGTTTTTATCGCGCTGTGGACGCTGGTTCCCAGCTTTCTCATCACCCGCTTCGTCTCGGGGCTCAACGTCATCGAATATCAGCTGACGTTTGCGGCCGTGCGCGCGGTCGTTCTCGCCTATCTCGCCTTCCCGTTTGCCAAACAATACGACGACGTCGCCTTCCGCGGCTTTTGGTAGGCGGCCCTTCGACAGCCCTTCGACGGCCCTTCGACAGGCTCAGGGTGACATCGGTGGGGTTACGGTGATGCGGAGGTGAGTGCCATGCGCAGGAGTTCGCCGACCATCGCGGGCGGAACGTTGGTCTGGGCGAGGCGCTGTGCTTCGTCGAGCCTCACGAGCAGCGCGGCGGCGTGTTTTCCTCGGATCGGTTCAAGGGCGCGCAGACGCTTTTCTTGATCGAGAGAGACGAGCGCGACCCCGTCGCCCGCACTCGCAACGATCCAGTCGCGAACGAGTGTCTTCACCGTCTCAATACCTTCGTCGAGCGTCTCGCGGCTCGCCCAAGCGCTCTGCGGCGCTTTCCCCCGCAGCGTCTCGAAGAACCATCCAACGACGGTTGCGCGCAGCGATTCGTCTTCGCCGCCGAGCGCCGCAACGGCGCGCGTGACGCTGCCGCCTCCAAGCGACGCGCCGAGCTTCGCATCGGCGGCAGTGTAGCGCATTCTCACGAGAATCTCGGCGACCTCCGTCGGCGAGAGCCGAGGAAAGCGCAGCTCGATGACGCGCGACCGGATCGTCGGTAACAGGCCTTCGGGTGCGGGCGTGGTGAGGAGCATGACGACGCCTTGCGGCGGCTCCTCGAGAAACTTCAACAGCGCGTTGGCCGCGGCCGGCGAGGCGAACTCGACGTCGCCCAGGAGTAGAACGCGCATCCCGCCGCCGTACGACTGCATCGAGAGCTGCCGCACCAGATCCCGCGCGTGGAGTTCGTCGCCTTCGTAAAAGCCCATCGCGACGTCGCGCTCGCCGATCTTTAACGCTCCCACGTGCTCGAGGAAATCGGGATGGCGCGCACTGGGGGCCGAAAAGAGTGCGCACGTGGAGCAGGTGCCGTCGTACCCGAGCACGGCTTCTTTGGGTGCGAGGCAGAGCAACGATTGCGCCAAGCGGCGCGCGAACGTCTTCTTACCGACGCCGCTCGGCCCGGAGAAAAGATATGCGTGGGCGATCTTGTCGCGGGTCAGCGCCTCGAAATAGCGCTTCGGCCCGTGCGCGCCTATAACGTCGAAATGAAGCTCCACGCTACGTCCAAGAGGGTCTCGACCGGCTGCGTCGCGTCGAGCTTGCGAAACCTCGGCGACTTCGCCAGCACGAGATAGCCTTGGCGCACGCGCTCGTGAAACGCGGCGTCCTCGCTTTCGATGCGGTCGAGCTGGTACGATCGCTCGGCCATTCGTTTGTGCGCGAGATCGACGGGAAGATCCAGCAGAAAGACGAGATCGGCCTCCAGCTTTCCGGTTGCCTCGTCGCAGAGGCGCTGCAGCGCCGCCAGGTCGAAGCCGCGGCCGTATCCCTGATAGGCGAGGGTCGACGCGGTGAAGCGATCGCAGAGCACGAGCCGGTCCGCGTCGAGCGCCGGGCGAATCACCTCCGCAACGTGCTGCGCTCGGGCTGCGTTGACCAGCAGCGCCTCGGTGAGAGGTTCGATATTCAAGGTCCGATCGAGGAAGATCGTGCGGACCGCATCGCCCGTCGCCGTCCCTCCCGGTTCGCGCGTAACGACGACGTCGCGTCCGTCCATCCGCAAGCGTTCGACGAGCCCGCGCAGCAGCGTGCTCTTTCCGCTGCCTTCAATCCCTTCGACAACGACAAACATCGTGACGCGCTAGGTTTTGGCTACGAGGCTTCGGCGACTTTGAAGATCCGGACGCGCCGGTTGGGCTCGAGCCCGGTGCTGCGCGATTGGAGCCGGTAGCGCTCGGCGAGCTGGTGCTGCATCCGCCGAATATACGACGTCTGCGGCGAGAGTTCGATCGCCTTGCTCGTAAGCAGCACCTGATAGATCGCCTCTTCTGCTTCGCGCACGGCGATCTCTTCGTTATCGATCGATCCGAGGTTGAAGACGTCGCGCAGGGCCGTCTGAATCTGCGTGGTCGTGTTCGTCTTGATCGAGTAAATCGGGACGTTGTCGGAGGCGATCTGCTTGAGCTTCGGCTGCTCCTTGCGCTCGAGGGTTTTGAGCGTCAGGACGACGTCGGCGTCGTCCCAATTCCGGGCGATCGACGCGTGGACGCGCAAGTTCGCGATCGCGCGCTCGATCTTATTGCGCGAGACGCCGTAGGGAAAGATCGAGAGCGGACGCTCCTCGCTCTCGTGATCGTGATGGTGATCGTACGCGTCGGCGAGACGCGGCATCGATTCGGTATCGGCCTCTTGGACGACCGTCACCTCACCGCTGGCCGTGCGCTGGCGAATCTCGGGCTGCGGCTGATAGCCGCGCAGCAGCGCGTCGATCACCTCGGCAACGTTCTTGTGAATCGCCATGCGATCCCGATCGTGGATCTCGATCACGATGTCGAAGGTCGGGGGCGCCTTGCGCTCGAGGACGGTCTTGCGCGTGCCGCGGCGACGGGCTTCTTCGTCGGAGAGGGTGACCGCGCTGATACCGCCGACGAGATCGGAGAGCGTTGGGTTCATCAGCAGATTTTCAAGCGTCTGACCGTGGGCCGTTCCGATCAGCGTCACGCCGCGCTCGGCGATCGTGCGCGCCGCGCCCGCCTCCGCCTCGGTGCCGATCTCGTCGATCACGATGACCTCCGGCATGTGATTTTCGACCGCCTCGATCATCACCGCGTGCTGCAGCGCCGGATCGGCGACCTGCATGCGGCGCGCGAGGCCGATGCCGGGATGCGGAATGTCGCTGTCGCCGGCGATTTCGTTTGACGTGTCGACGATAACGACGCGCTTGCGCTCCTCAGAGAGCACGCGCGCGCACTCGCGCAGCATCGTCGTCTTGCCGACGCCGGGTTTACCCAGCAAACAGATCGATTGCCCGCCCCGCAGGACGTCGACGAGAATGTCGATCGTTCCGTAGACCGCGCGTCCGACCCGGCAGGTCAGGCCGACGATCTTGCCGGTGCGGTTGCGAATCGCGCTGATGCGGTGCAGCGTTTGCTCGATTCCTGCGCGGTTGTCGGCGCCGAAGGGTGAGATGCGCGAGCAGACGTGCGCGATGTCTTCGTGGCTTACCGCAACGTCGGTAAGATAGATGAAATCGTTTTCGAAGCGGGCCTCCGGCGGACGCCCTAAATCGAGAACGACCTCGATGATATCTTCGAGGTTGCGAAGCCGAACGAGCGCTTGCCGAATGGTGAGCGGGAAGATGTCGAGGAGTTGGGAGAGCTCCCAACTAGGCGAAACTGAATGAACCCTGACCGCCACTTGCTCGATACGGTTAGCCGGCGTGCGGGATCACTCCTTCACCACGCGGATGAGGCGCAGCTCGCCGTCGTGCGGGCCCTGAATGCGCACGCCGGCTTTGAGTTCTAAGCGCAAATAATCGATGATTTCCTGCGTTATCTCTTCGCCCGGCGCGATGACCGGAATGCCGGGCGGGTACGGCGTCAGCGTTTCGGCGCAGATCCGCCCTTGTGACTCGCGAAACTTCACGAACTCCGCTTCGGCCAGAAACGCTTCGCGGGGCAGCATCCGCATCGGCGGAACGGCGGGGAGCCGAAACGTCCCGCGCCGCAAGCGCTCCTCGAGGATGCCCGAGGGCGCGAACATGTCGATGGGGCGGTCGTCGCGCGCCATCTCTTCGAAGGCCAAAATAAATCGCTCCGCCGCATCGCGCGTCGTGCCGATCGTAAAGAGCGCGACTACGTTGAAAAGATCGGCCAGCTCGACCTGAATGTTGTAGCGCCGGCGCAGGATGCTCGACGCCTCGTAGCCTGTATAGCCCAGACCCTTCACGGTAACGACGACCTTCGTCGGGTCGAGGTCGAAGACGCCGTTGCGCCCCTGTATCTCCTCGCCGAAGCAGTAGATGCCCGGGATTTCGTTCAGACGCGCCCTCGTCTCTTCCGCGAGCTCGATCGTGCGCGAGAGCAACGCCGCGCCCTCGGTCGCCATCTGCTTGCGAGCGACGTCGAGCGAGGCCACCATGGGGAGATTCGGTGACGTCGATAAGAACATCTTAAGAACGCTTTCGAGCCGGTCGATCGGGACGCGCTCGCCTCGCTGATGCAGCATGGCGCACTGCGAGAACGACGAGAGCATTTTGTGCGTCGAGTTGATGCAGAGATCCGCGCCGGCAGCGGTCGCCGAGAGCGGGAGCGCCGGATGGAAGTGAAAGTGCGGGCCCCACGCCTCGTCGACGAGCAGCACCTTGCCCGCGTCGTGGACGATTCGCTCGATTGCGGCGAGATCGGCGGCGACGCCGTAATACGTCGGCGATACGAGATAGACGGCCGTGAGATCGGGATGCTCGGCGAGCGTCCGTGTCACCGTCTCGGGCGTAACGCAGTGGTCGACGCGCAGTTCCTCGTCGACCTCCGGCGGCATATAGATCGGCAGCGCGCCGCTCATCACGAGGCCGCCGAGCATCGATTTATGAGAGTTGCGCGGGACGGCGATCTTCTCGCCGGGATTGAGCGCCGCCATCATCATGCACTGATTGCCGCTGGTCGACCCGTTGATCAAAAAGAAGGTGTGATCGGCGCCCCATGCCTGCGCGGCAAGCTCTTGCGCTTCTTTGATCGATTCGGTCGGCTGGAGCAGGTCGTCGATGCCGGGCATCGGCGTGAGGTCGATCGCGCAGATGTTATCGCCGACGAACTCGCGGAAGGCGAGGTCCATGCCGACGCCCTGAATGTGTCCGGGCGTGTGAAACGGGATGACGCCCGCGTCGACATAATCGAGCAGCGCTTGGAAGTAGGGCGCGCGGGTCTGGTCGAGGGCCACGTTTGCGCTCGGCGCTACGCGAGGACTTCGAAGCCGAGCCGATCGAGCATCGCGAAGTCGTCGGCGTCGCTGCGGCCTTCCGTGGTAAGGTAGTTGCCCAAAACGATCCCGCTCGCGCCGCTGCGCATGCCGACGTCCTGCAAGGCTTTGAGCGTCACTTCGCGGCCGCCCGCGAAACGGACGAGCGCGCTCGGCAGCGCGAGGCGAGCCATCGCGACGAAGCGCAGCGCCTCGACCGGATCGAGCAGCGGGCGAAGGCCGAAGGGCGTTCCGGGCCGCGGATTGAGAAAGTTGATCGGCACCTCCTGAGGCGACAGCTCCTGCAAGGCGGTCAGAAAGTCGATGCGGTCGGCGACATCTTCGCCCATCCCGATGATCCCGCCGCAGCAAAGCTCCAAATCCTGCTGCTTGACGCGCAAACACGTCTCCCAGCGCTCGTCGTAGGTGTGCGTCGTGCAGACTTGCGGAAAGTAACGGCGCGAGCTCTCGAGGTTGTGATTGACCTTGTCGACGCCGGCCTGCGCAAGACGCTCGATATGCGCGCCGGTGAGAATTCCCAGGGAAACAGCGACCGTCAGCGGCAGCTCGCGCTTGATACGCCCGACCGCTTCGCAGACGCGCGCCAACAGTCGCTCCGACGGCCCGCGCACCGCGACGACGATGCAGAACTCGCCCGCGCCGCGGACCCGCGCCTCGCGCGCGGCTTCGACGAACTCCTCGACGCTCGAGAGCCGCTCGGGCTCGACGTCGCTGGCATAACGCGCGCTCTGCGAGCAGAAGTTGCAGTCTTCCGAGCAGCCGCCTCGCTTAGCGTTATAGAGCACCTCGACGGCGATACCGCTGCCGCAATAGCGCGAGCGCACGTCGTCGGCCAAAGAGAGCAGTTGCGGAACGTGCTCGGAGGGCAGCTCTGCCAGCCGGCCAAGGAGCTCGGCCCGCGCGGGCTGCTCGCGCTCGAGCAGTTCGGTGCGCGCCCGTTCGATCGTGGGATGGGTCATCTCAGCGTTCTTGGTTCACCAATGGTGCGAAAAGCTTTGCACCGGCTTCAACCGATTCGGCCTCGTCCGGCGCACTCGGCAAAATCCCGAGTACGCACACGTTCTCCTGCAACGCGCGTAGCACGTCGCCGCGATACGCCTCGCTAGCGGGCCCCCACCGCTCGACCAGCACCGCACCCGCCACGGAAAGCGCGAGCTCCCGGCAGAGGCGCAGCGTGAGCAGGGCGTGATTCAGGCAGCCGAGCCGCAGACCGATCGCCACGACCGTCTCCAAGCGCGCTAGCGCCGCGACGTCGCCGAGATGCTCGCTCGCATTTAGCGGTGCCATGATACCGCCGGCCCCCTCGACGACGAGCGCACCGTCGAGCGCATCGAGCGCGCCGGCCAGCGCCCGCGCCGCGAGGGGCTCGCGCCCCTGGGCCAGCGCTGCCGACCAAGGATCGGCGGCCTTTTCGTAGCGCGCGATCTCGATGAAGCGCACCCGGGCAAGCCGCGCGGCGCGCTGCGCGTCGCCTTCTTCGAGCGGGCCGAGCCCCGTCTGCACGGGCTTGACGATCGCCGGATCTTTGCCGGCATACGCGAGTGCGAGCGCGAGCGACGCGGTGACGCGCGTTTTCCCCACGTCGGTGTCGGTGCCGGTTACGAAGTAGCGATGCACCGTTGCAGCTCGGCAGCGAGCAAATCGACCTGCTCGAGCGTGTGGTCCGCGCGCAGCGAAACGCGCAGGCGCGACGTGCCCGGGGGCACCGTCGGCGGGCGGATCGCCGGAACGAAGATGCGCCGTTCCAAGAGCCGCTGTGAAATGCGCATCGCGCGCTCTTCCTCGCCGAGAAGAACGGGCACGATCGGGCCTTCGCCGGCGATGCCCAGCACGAGACGCAGCCGCTCGGCGTTGGCGCTGAGACGCGCGCGGCGATCCTCCGCGCCACGCGTCAGGTGCAGCGCAATGCGCGCCGCCAGCGCAAGCGCCGGCGGAAGGGCGGTATCGAAGATAAAGCTGCGGGCCCGGTTAACGAACAAATCGATCGTGGCGGCGGGTCCGGCAACGAACCCGCCCAGCGTCCCGAGCGCCTTCGAGAGCGTGCCGAGGATCAGCACCCGCGGGTCTGCCAGATCCCGTGCGATACCCGCCCCGTGCGGGCCGGCGACGCCAAGCGCGTGCGCCTCGTCGAAGAGCAGCACGTCCTCCTCGCGCAGTTGCCCGAGCAGCGCGGCGGCGTCGATCGTGTCGCCGTCCATCCCGAAGAGCGTCTCGCTGACCACGAGCGCCGATTCGCTCGCCTGCAGCGGCGGCAGCGTCGCGTGCTCGTAGAGGATACGCGGCTTGCTCGAAAGGCGCGCTCCGTCGATCAGCGACGCATGATTCGCGCGGTCGGAGTAGATCGACGCGACGACGTTTGCAAGCACCGGAATCGCGCCGACGCCGGCGAGGTAGCCCGACGAAAAGAGCAGCGCTCGTTCGCGCCCGAGCCACTCCGCGAGCTCCTCTTCGAGCAACGAAAGCTCGCGATTGCGTCCGGCGAGAAGCCTCGCACCGCCCGAGCCTGCGCGCTTCGCGTGCTTGAGCGCCTCGAGGACCTGCGGCTCTTTGCCCATCCCGAGGTAGTCGTTTGAAGAGAAGTCGATAACGTCTGTCAGCCGGCGAAGCGGCAACTCGCGATACTGATGCTCCTCGCGAATTTTTTGCAGCGCGTCCTCGACTCGATCGAGGTAACTCACGCCGTCACCCTTCGACAATCCTT
>DATAQH010000329.1:0-3662 GCA_036264815.1 Candidatus Cybelea sp. | reverse complement strand
GATCGCGACGCCCTTGCGCGTGCGAGGATTCTCCGCGTTTCCCGGTCCCATCTTGTGATGTTGTTCGGGAAACGCGTACGTGTAGATCTTACTGCGCTTGATCTCTTTTGCCGGGATGTGCTCGCATAGCCGTAGTCCGGCGATCGGTTCGCGATCGAACTCGAGGAGGTCATCGATATTCTCGCAGCGGTCGAAGTACGCCCACCACTGCGGTTTTGCTTCGCGCGTGTGGTACGCCAGCAGACCGCCGATTAGATAGCGAGCGCGACGGTCGTCGCTCATGCGCTCGTACTCTTCTTCGGACTTCGGCAATAGCACGTTCTCGAGGATGCGCCGCTCGAGATCGCTGCGACGGCTCTCTTCCTCTTGCGTCTCGAGGCTCGGCGCGCTCGAACGATGCTCGTAGAACGGGAAGCTGATGCCGAACGCAGCCGCGGCCTCCAGCCGGCGTGCAAGCAACCACTCGCGCAGGAGAAAGGTCGACCGGCAGTCGTCGCGGTTGTACGCTTCGATATCGTCGAGGATGCGTCGATCCTTCTCGAGGATCCAGCGCTCGAACATCACGATCGAGTCGTCGCCCTTACGAACCTCGGTCGCGCGCGTGAGATCGTAGAAGCGCTCCAGTTTCTTTAAGCCGTAGCCGTCTTCCGAGATGACCAGAGATTGGCGGACGACGGCGTAGAGATCGACGAGCACGCCCTCGCGCAGCAGGACGTCGACCTCATTCTCCTTGGTTCGGTGCTCTTGTGCGAGTCGCCGCAGCGCCGACTTTTCGTAGTTCGCGTAATGGTAGACGTGCAGCGAGGGATAGCGCGCGCGACGCTCCATTAGGAACTCGACGAAGGATTCGAAGGCGATTCTCTCGTCGGCGCGGGTGGTTCCCCAGAACGCACGAAACGGCAGCTCGTCGTCGGGCATCCAGCAGCCGAAAAGGTATTCGAGGCCGCGGCCGGGCTCGTACAGCGGGTCGCCCTCCATATCGAAGAAGACGTCACCCGCCGACGGCGCGGGGAGCAGTGAGAAGCCGAGCGGAGGCTCGTGTTCGAGGAGTTCGTAGATCGGCCGGCGGCTTTCGCGTCCGCGTACCTGAAGCTGCGCTTGCCGCCGCAATTTGGCGAAGGTTTCGGGGTTCATCCCCGTGGGGCGCCGTTGGTCGGTTGCCGTCGCGAGCTCGCAGACGCGCGCGATGCCGCTGCTTTCGAACTTGGCGATCTGGTCGCGGCGCATCCAGGCCACGAGGCTTAGGTGGTCGTCGCTTTCGCGTTGCGCCGCACACGCGCGCCGCCACACGCAGTCGGAGCAGTGGCGGCACTTATGGGGATATTGCCGGGGACGCTCGATATGCTCGAGGGCCGGGTCGTTTGCAAAATCTAAAAACGCGCGTTTGAGGTGACGGTAATACGCCATGTAGTCTTCGATGCGGAAGCGAACTTCCGTACCGTCGCCGAAAACGACGTGACCGAATTCCGGCAGCCGCCCTTGCAGGCGGGCGAGATGCTCGCTGTAGTTGCAGAGCTGCACCAGGTAGTAGGCTTTGGGCGCCAGCGCCAGCTTCGTGTCGACGACCTCATAGCCGTGAGCGCCGAGATCCGAGGGTGTCGAAACTCGTCGTAAGAAGTCCGCGTGGCCGATGAAATGGCCGTCAAAAAACGTCGCCTGGTAGATGATGCGCTTACCTTTGCGCATCTCTTCGAGCGTCCGCTGCTCGGCTCGACGGTACGCTTCGATGCCTGCTTCAGAGCGTTCGAACTCGACAACTTCACCCGGATAACGCTCCAGCAAGCCGGCCAGGTGCCGGCGTTCGTGTTCGTTTCCTTTGCGGCGAACCAGCGCGGATCGTTCGTCGTCGTCATCCGGGTACCGCATCCGTTTGCGCGCCACAAGTGCTTCGAGCTCGGTCAGCCGCTTGCACTCGAGGTAGTCGTTGAGATCGCTCGCAGAGTAAATGAACCGCCCGTCGAGGCGTTGCATGCATGAGATTATCTCATGCGGGTGCAAGACGCACGGCTTGAACAAGAACGACCTGCGCGGCGTGCTGCGATTCGTCGTCGCCCTCGGTATCGTCAATCTCTTCGCCGATATGACGTACGAGGGAGCACGCGGCGTGTCCGGTGCCTTCTTGGGGCACCTCGGTGCCAACGGTGCGACGGTAGGTGCCGTCGCCGGAGGCGGGGAGCTGGCCGGTTATCTCATCCGTTCGATCAGCGGGGCCGTCGCAGATCGCACGGGACGCTACTGGATCAATGTCTGGGTTGGCTACGCGATCAATATGCTGTGCGTTCCGGCGCTTGCTTTTGCCGGGAGCTGGCCGGCCGCCGCGGGCCTGCTCGTGGGCGAGCGCATCGGGCGAGGTATCCGAAAACCGGTTACCTCGGTGATACTCTCTGAGGCCGGCCGCCAAATCGGTCGCGGCCGGGTCTTCGGGCTTAACGAATTGCTCGATCAGATCGGAGCGACCGCAGGTCCGCTCATCGTCGCCTTCGCGGTGACGCAAGGGGGCTACCGAACGGGATTCGGCGTGCTGATCCTTCCCGCGCTGCTTACCCTCGCCGCCCTCGGCGTCGCTGCGTCGCAGGGAAGGCGGCTCGTTCCAGAAGGCGCGACGGAGCCGCAAGATCGCGCGGAGGGCGATCGCGCGGCGCTCGTACGATACGCGGCCGGAGGCGCGCTCTTTGCCGCCGGCTACGTTGATTTCGCGCTCATTTCGTATCACTTTTCGACGGCCGGGATCATGCCGCTCGCGGCGATTTCCGTCGCCTTTGCAATCGCAATGGCCGTCGGCGCGGTCGTCTCTCCGGTCGCCGGACATCTCTTCGATCGTTTCGGTAAGCCCGTGATCGCCGTCGCGTTGGCGGTGACCGCGGCGGGCGTCCCGCTGGCGTTTCTCGGGCGAGGCTCGCTGGCCGTTGCAGGGGCCGCCGTTTGGGGTGTCGGCACCGCCGTGCAAGACGCACTCTTGCTGGCCCTGGTCGCCTCCGTACTGGCGCGACGAAAGAAAGCAACCGTTTTTGGCCTCTACGACCTTGCGTTCGGCATCGCGTGGTTTGCAGGCAGCGTCGTCAGCGGCGTCCTTCTCGACCGATCGATCGCCGCGCTCGTTGCGTTCTCGGTGCTGCTCCAAGTCGCAGCGATCCCTTTCTTCGTTTACGGGAAAGGGAGGGTACAGGCCAGGACGTGACCGGGAAGATGCTGAAAAATTTTGCGCTGATGAATGCTTGGCGATCCACGACCGCAACCTCGGTCATCGTATCGATTATTGCGGCGGGTTGCACGAAGCAGTCCGGCCCCAGCGTCGCGCGCTGCGCTCCCGACAATGACTGAGCGCAAACGGGGCGGCTCCGGGCAACGCGCGACGACCGGGACGACCTCCGATGCGCTGCTCGAGGCCGAGCGTTCGCGCGACGATTTTCGAACGATCGCCGAGGCCATGCCGCAGTTGGTCTGGACGGCGGACGGCGACGGAAAGATCGATTACGTCAATCAGCGCTGGATCGACTACACCGGCGTCGACCTCGACGAATTTCGCCGCCGCGGAGAGTACGTCGGCATCGTGCACGCCGACGACGTCGACGACACGTGGAAGCGTTGGACCGAAGCGATCGAGTCGGGCACTCCCTACGAAGGGGAGTTTCGTCTGCGCCGCGGTACCGATGGCGGTTATC
>DATAQH010000311.1:0-3527 GCA_036264815.1 Candidatus Cybelea sp. | reverse complement strand
CGCGAGAAACGTGCTGTCCATGACCAGCGGAATGAAAATGTGCTGCTCGAGGTAATCGGAGAGCGGAAGGCCGCCCGCGCGCTCCACGACGAGCGCCGCAAGCAGGTAGTTGAGCGGAGTATCGACATAGGTGCCCGGAGCGGGCAAAGGCTTGCCCGTATCGATCTCGGCCATGACGTCGGCCAGCTTGATGGGTTTGGTTGGATCCTTCGCCTCGTACGCCGGAAGGCCGGATGTCTGGGTCAGCAGCTGCCCCACTTTTATGGCGGAGCCAAGCTTGAACTCCGGAACGAATTTGCCGAGCTTGTCGTCGAGGGAAAGCTTATTCTCTTGTGAGAGAAGCAGCACCGCGGCCGCCGTGAACTCCCGGGTCAGGCCCCCCACGTAGAACTGCGTATCCGGGGCCATTGAGACGTGCTTTCCGACCGTGCTGAAGCCGAAGCCCCGGGCGTAGACGATGCGGCCGTCCTGGACGATGCCGATGGCCAGTCCGGGCGTACGTCCCGCGTGAACTTGCTCCCGCGCCAAGTCGTCGATCCGCTCGGAGAGCGCGGGGGTGAGCGTGACGCTGCTCTCCGCTCGTACCTCCAGCGGCGCGGCCTGCGCGGAAACGCAGAGCGAAAACGCCGTCGCAAAGACGGGGCCCCAACGCTTCATATCGCCCAACATTTTAGAGATTGGACGGCGTTGGCCTTTTTCGGCCGGCTATTTCTGCGAGGCCTGCCGGGCTATGCTGAGGAGCTTTCCGAACGCCTTCTCGTCCGAAATAGCCAGCTCGGCGAGCGCCTTGCGGTTCAAGCTCACGCCGGACTTTTTGAGACCGTGCATGAAGACCGAGTACGAGATGCCTTCGCGCCGGACGGCGGCGTTGATTCGGCTAATCCAGAGCGAGCGAAAATCGCGCTTGCGAACGCGGCGATCGCGAAACGCATACGCCAGCGATTTGAGCAGTGCCTCATTTGCGACTCGATAGTTGCGGCGGCGAGCGGCGCGAAAGCCTTTTACCAGCTTCATCACCTTGCGGCGATGCTTCAGCCCGCCGACCGCGCGTTTGATCCGTGCCATGTGTTAACTCTCCCTAGATCAGATACGGAATGGTCGGCGCTAGGCGCTTGAGATCGCCCTTAAATGTCGGCTGATCCTTGCGGAACTTCCGCTTTCTCTTGCGGCTCTTCTTGCTCAGGATGTGGCCGCAGCCGTCGAATTGGTGACGGTGAAGCAGCTTGCCCTTCGCCGTGACCTTCACTCGTTTGGCTGTTCCCCGATGGGTGCGTATCTTCGGCACTGGTTCGCTCCTTGGCTGGGTTAGAAAACTTTGGCGGACCGGTCGGCGTCGCGCGGGGCGCCAGAATCATGAACATGTTCTTGCCTTCAAGGCGCGCCTCTCGCTCCACCGTTGCGAGCGGCGTCATGTCCTCGGCCATTCGATCGAGCAGCCGCCGTCCAAAGGACGTGTACGTGATTTCACGGCCGCGAAACATGATCGTTACTTTGATCTTGCTCCCGTCGAGCAGGAGGCGTTCGGCCATTCTGGCTTTTGTCTCGTAGTCGTGCGTCTCGATCTTCGGCCGCAGCTTCACTTCCTTCAGTTCGAAGTGGCGCTGCTTCTTGCGTGCGTCTTTGTCTTTTTTCGACTGCTCGTACTTCAAACGCCCGTAGTCGGCGATCTTGCAGACGGGTGGCTGCGCGTTCGGCGATACTTCGATCAGGTCGAGTCCCGCGAGCCTCGCTCGCGATAGCGCGTCTTCGGTCGGAAGAATTCCGAGTTGGTTACCGTTTTCGTCGATCACGCGAACCGAGCGGATCCGAATCTGATCGTTGATTCTAAGGGGTCTTGCTATGAGCTCATCTCCAAATAAAAAAAGCGCTGCCGGAGCAACCCCACGTGGGAACCAGCCGTAGGCCCCTTAAGTGAAGACCGGATCGCCCGCAGGCATCCGGTGAGCGGAACGACCCGCTGCTTCGGCCCGCCAACCATATCACGCCCGAACGGGGGAATGTCAAGAGTCGGATTGCAGGCTGCCCAACGCGCCTGAAAGGCGCTCGAGCAGGTAGGCGATCTCGTCGTCGTTGATGACTAGGGGCGGCGCTATGCGCAGGACGTGCTCGCGGGTCTCTTTGGCGGCAATGCCACGCTCGAGCAGAGCGTCGGAGAGCCGGGCGGCCGGAACGGTCAGAGCCAGGCCGAGCAGCAAGCCGCGTCCGCGAATCTCGGTCACCAGCGGCGATCGAATCGAGCGCAGGCCCGCCACGATCGCGGCGCCCGCGTAGCGGGCGCGCGAGGCGAGGTTTTCGGTGAGAACGACGTCGAGGGATGCCTGCGCGACAGCGCACCCCAGCGGATTTCCGCCGAAGGTGCTGCCGTGATCGCCCGGGCCGAACAGATTCATCAAGTCGTCGTTTGCCAGCGCCGCCGAGACGGGATAGTAACCGCCGCCTAGTGCTTTGCCGACGATCAGCACGTCTGGTTTAACGGCGTCGTAGTCGCACGCGAAGAGATCGCCCGTGCGCCCGAAGCCGGTCTGCACCTCGTCGGCAAGCATCAATATTTCGTGCTCTCGGCAGAGCGCCCAGACGCGTTTGAGATAGCCCGGCGGAGGCACGTTCACTCCGCCTTCGCCTTGAATCGGTTCGATGAGAACGGCGCACGTTTGCGGCGTCATCGCGCGTTCGAGTGCGTCGGCATCGCCGAACGGTACGGTCGCGAACCCCGGCAAGAACGGACCGAAGGCGGCGCGATATTCCGGGGTAGTGCTCGCGCTGATCGCGGCCATCGTGCGGCCGTGAAAGTTGTCTGAAAAGACGATGATGCGCGCGGCATCTGGTGCGATGCCTTTCTTGACGTAGCCCCAGCGCCGCGCGAGCTTGATCGCCGTTTCGACCGCTTCCACCCCGGTATTCATGAGAAGGGCTTTGTCGTACCCGCACGTGCGCGTCAGTTGCTCGAGCAGGGCCGCCATGCGATCGTTGTGCATCGCGCGCGACGTCAGCGTGACGCGTCCGGCCTGTTCTTCGAGCGCCGCCTTGATGCGCGGATGGCAGTGGCCCGCATTGAGCGCCGAGTAGGCGCTGACGCAATCGAGATAGCGTTTGCCGGCAACGTCGGTCAGCCAAACGCCTTCCGCCCGGGCAACGACGAGATCGAGCGGCGCGTAGTTGTGAGCGCCGTAGCGCTCCTCGCGCGCGATAAGCTCGCGCGCCCGCTCAGAGAGGAGATGCACCCGTCTCCGTGTTAAGGACTCGCCCTTGACTACCTGCTTCGACTCGCTCGAGCGCCTCGTCGCGCGCGATCACCCCGGCGTCGCCGAAAAAGGGCGCACGCTGGCGTACGTGCACGGGACGCGCCGTCCGCGTGCGGTCGTCTTGCTACACGGAATGAGCGCGAGTCCGGCGCAGTTCGAGCGCGTTGCCGCGGACTTGTTCGATCGGGGACATAACGTCATCGTTCCGCGGCTGCCGCGGCACGGGCACGCCGACCGCCTTTCGACCGCGCTCGAGCGTCTGCGCGCCGAGGACCTCTATACTGC